>NZ_WIVQ01000020.1:0-60983 GCF_009600545.1 Pseudomonas sp. FSL R10-1339
GCCTGGAAGACGTCACCGCCGTGCTGCACCCGGTGCTGGCCGACGCCGCCATTCGCGCAGCCCGGGCCCTGGATATTCCGGTGGTGGGGCTCGACCTGATGGTGCCCGCCGCCGACCAACCCGACTATGTATTTATTGAAGCCAACGAACGCGCCGGGCTGGCCAACCATGAACCACAGCCCACCGCCGAGCGCTTTATCGATCTGTTGTTTCCCCACAGTCAGCCTGCTCAATAGCTGACCGGCCCTCAGGAGTTTTTATGAACCGCAGCCTCCCTGAACCCGACCTCGACTACCTGCAACGGGTATTGCTGGAAATGCTCGCCATTCCCAGCCCCACCGGTTTTACCGACACCATCGTGCGCTATGTCGCCGAACGCCTCGACGAATTGGGGATCCCTTTTGAACTGACCCGCCGCGGCACTTTGCGCGCCACCCTCAAGGGCCAGAAAAACAGCCCGGACCGCGCCGTGTCCGCGCATCTGGATACGATTGGCGCCAGCGTGCGGGCGATCAAGGACAACGGCCGGCTGGTGCTGGCACCTGTTGGTTGCTGGTCGAGCCGGTTTGCCGAAGGCAGCCGCGTCAGCCTGTTTACCGACAACGGCGTGATCCGTGGCAGCGTCCTGCCATTAATGGCTTCTGGCCACGCCTTCAATACCGGCGTGGATGAACTGCCGATCAGTTGGGACCATATCGAGTTGCGCCTGGATGCCTACTGCGCCACCCGCGCGGATTGCGATTCCCTGGGGGTCAATATCGGTGACTTCGTAGCGTTCGACCCACTGCCGGAATTTACCGAAAGTGGCCATATCAGTGCGCGGCATCTGGATGACAAGGCGGGTGTGGCGGCCCTGCTCGCCGCCCTGAAAGCCATTGTCGACAGTGGCGAACAGCCCCTTATCGACTGTCATCCGCTGTTTACCATCACCGAAGAAATCGGCAATGGTGCGGCAGCGGCCTTGCCGTGGGATGTGAGCGAGTTTGTCGGGATTGATATTGCTCCGGTGGCTCCGGGCCAACATTCCAGCGAGCATGCGGTCAGTGTGGCGATGCAGGATTCGGGCGGCCCCTATGACTATCACCTGTCGCGGCATTTGCTGGGGCTGGCCAGTGACAATGAGTTGCCGGTGCGCCGGGACATGTTCCGTTATTACTTCAGCGATGCTCATTCGGCCGTGACGGCGGGGCATGATATTCGCTGTGCGTTACTGGCGTTTGGCTGTGATGCCACCCACGGGTATGAGCGCACCCATATTGATAGCCTGGCGGCGTTGAGTCGTTTGCTGGGTGCCTACATCCTCAGCCCGCCGGTGTTTGCCAGCGATGCCCAGCCGGCGCAGGGCTCACTGGACCGCTTCAGCCATCAGATCGAACATGATGCGCAGATGGAAAGCGATACGCGAGTGCCGTCGGTAGAGAGTCTGGTGGGGGAAAATCGGAGCTGAAGCAAAGCCCCAACCCTCTCCCAGAGGGAGAGGGTTGGGGTGAGGGCAGACGTCAGACCTGAGCCTGAGCCCCTTCAAACCATGCCAGTTTCTCACGCAGCAAAACCACTTCGCCCACGATCACCAGCGTAGGCGCATGCACTTCATGCTCCGCCACCAATGTCGGCAAGTCGGCCAGGGTACCGGTAAACACGCGCTGGTTGGACGTAGTGCCCTGCTGAATCAACGCAGCCGGGGTATCTGCCGAACGACCATGCTTGATCAACTGCTCACAGATGATCGGCAAGCCCACCAGGCCCATGTAGAACACCAGGGTTTGCGCCGGAGCAACCAGGTCGCTCCAGGGCAGGTTGCTGGTGCCGTCTTTCAGGTGGCCGGTAACAAAGCGCACAGACTGCGCGTAGTCGCGATGGGTCAACGGAATACCGGCATACGCCGCGCAACCACTGGCGGCGGTAATACCCGGCACCACCTGGAACGGAATCCCGTGGGCGGCCAGCTCTTCGATTTCTTCACCGCCACGGCCAAAGATGAACGGATCGCCACCTTTGAGCCGCACCACGCGCTTGCCCTGCTTGGCCAGGTCGACCAGTTGCTGGTTGATCTGGTCTTGTGGCACCGCATGGTCAGCGCGACGCTTGCCCACATAAATACGTTCGGCGTCGCGACGGCACAGTTCAAGAATCGCCGGAGCCACCAGACGGTCGTAGAGCACCACGTCTGCCTGTTGCATCAGGCGCAATGCACGGAAGGTCAGCAGATCGGGATCACCCGGCCCGGCACCCACCAGATACACCTCACCGGTGGTTTCGGCGGCCTGACCTTCAATCTTGGCCAGCAGCAAGCGCTCGGCTTCAGCGCCCTGCCCGGCCAGCAAACGATCGGCAATCGGGCCCTGGAACACATCTTCCCAAAACCCGCGACGCTGCTGCACATCCGGAAACAAGCCTTTGACCCGGCTACGGAAGCGCGCCGCAAGGCCCGCCAACTGGCCGTAGGTCGACGGAATCCAGGTTTCGATCTTGGCCCGGATCAACCGCGCCAGCACGGGCGCATCACCACCACTTGAAATGGCAATTACCAGCGGCGAACGGTCGACAATCGCCGGGAAGATCACGCTGCACAAGGCGGGCGCGTCGACCACGTTGACCGGTACGCAACGGCGATGGGCGTCGGCGGAAACCTGAGCGTTAAGTGGCTCATCGTCGGTGGCGGCGATGATTAGGACGCACCCTTCAAGGTCGGCCTCGGCATATCCGCGCAGCACCTGTTCGCCACCGCTGCTGTTTATCAACTCGCACAACTGTGGCTCCATGGCGGGTGCGACCACCCGCAGCACGGCACCGGCATCGGCCAGCAGGCGGGATTTGCGCAAGGCAATCTCCCCACCGCCAACCACCAGTACACGGCTGCCACGCAGGTTATGAAACAGCGGCAGAAACTCCATTTAGCCGATGACCTCAATACCGCCCATGTAAGGCTTGAGCACGTCCGGCACACGGATCGAACCGTCAGCCTGCTGGTAGTTTTCCAGCACGGCGACCAGGGTGCGGCCTACCGCCAGACCGGAACCGTTAAGGGTGTGTACCAGTTCCGGCTTGCCGGTTTCCGGGTTACGGAAACGCGCTTGCATGCGACGGGCCTGGAAATCACCGCAGTTGGAGCACGACGAAATTTCGCGGTACTTGTCCTGGCTCGGGACCCACACTTCCAGATCGTAGGTTTTAACTGCGCTGAAACCCATGTCACCGGTGCACAGCGCCAGGGTGCGGTAAGGCAGTTGCAGCAGTTGCAGAACCTTCTCGGCATTGCCGACCAGGCCTTCAAGGGCGTCCATCGAGGTGGACGGCTCAACGATCTGGACCATCTCGACCTTGTCGAACTGGTGCTGACGTATCATACCGCGGGTATCGCGCCCCGATGCACCGGCCTCGCTGCGGAAGCACGGCGTGTGCGCCACCAGCTTGATCGGCAGGGCCTTGTGTTCAACGATTTCGCCGGCAACGATATTGGTCAGGGTGACCTCAGCGGTCGGGATCAGGTAGAAATCGGCTTCGCCTTCACGGCTGATCTTGAACAGTTCTTCTTCGAACTTTGGCAACTGGCCAGTGCCTTGCAGCGCCGGGGCCTGTACCAGATAAGGCGTGTAGGCCTCTTCGTAGCCATGCTCACCGGTGTGCAGGTTGATCATGAACTGTGCCAGAGCACGATGCAGACGGGCAATCGGGCCGCGCAGCAAGGCAAAACGGGCACCGGACAGTTTGGCGGCGGTTTCAAAGTCCAGCCAGCCGTGCTGCTCGCCCAGGGCGACGTGGTCCTTGATTTCGAAATCAAAAACAGTCGGGGTGCCCCAGCGACGGATTTCGACATTGTCGTCTTCGTCAGCGCCTACCGGCACGGACGCATCCGGCAGGTTGGGCAGGCCCAGCAGGATCGCGTCCAGTTCAGTCTGGATGGCTTCCAGTTCAACCTTGCCATTGGCCAGGTCGCTGCCCATGGTCTCGACGCTGGCCATCAGTGGCGCGATGTCTTCGCCGCGAGCCTTGGCCTGGCCAATGCTTTTGGAGATGGCATTGCGCTCGGCCTGCAGCTTCTCGGTCAGGGTCTGGACTTCTTTACGCTTGGCTTCCAGCGCGTCAATGCGCGCCACGTCCAGCTTGAAGCCACGGGATGCCAGGCGATCCGCTACGTCCTGCAGGTTGCTACGTAACAGTTTGGAATCAAGCATGTCGGTTTCTCGTTTATCAAAGTTTGGTCAAGGACAGGCCAGCCCAGGTTGCGAGCAGCCCGCCGAATACGCTGAGGGCCGCATAGCCCAATGCCAGTGGCACCTGCCCGCTTTCCAGCAGGCGCACCGTATCCAGTGAAAAGGATGAAAAAGTGGTCAAGCCACCCAGGAAACCGACCATCAGCCCGGCGCGGACTTCAATCGGTACTTCCGGGCGTATCAGAAAAAGTCCGTACAGGACGCCAATCAGCAGGCAGCCCACGATATTAACGGCCAATGTCGCGGTATAAAAGTGCCGCGGCCAATTGGCGTTGATCCAGTTACCCGTAGCGAAGCGCAACAATGTACCTGCAATGCCACCCACCGAGACCGCTGCAATCAATGGAATCACGGTTTTCTCCGCTGTTTGGGGCTGGCCCGGTCCAGTGCGGCGAGGTATTTCAACTTTTCGCCGATTTTGAGCTCAAGGCCCCGTGGCACCGGCTGATACAGGTTCAAGGGTTCAAGTTCGTCCGGGTAATAGTCTTCCCCGGCCGCGTACGCGTCAGGCTCGTCATGGGCATAGCGATACTCGTCGCCATAACCCAGTTGCTTCATCAGCTTGGTCGGCGCATTGCGTAAATGCAGCGGCACTTCCAGCGAGCCGTGTTCTGCCGCGCTGCGCAGTGCGGCCTTGAAACCCATGTACACCGCGTTGCTTTTCGGTGCGCAGGCCAGGTAAGTGATGGCCTGGGCCACTGCCAGTTCGCCTTCCGGGCTGCCGAGCCGCTCTTGCACATCCCAGGCCGACAGGCACAGGCTCAGAGCTCGCGGGTCGGCGTTGCCGATATCCTCACTGGCCATGCGTACCACGCGCCGGGCGATGTAAAGCGGATCGCAGCCGCCGTCGATCATGCGTGCAAACCAGTACAGGGCACCGTCAGGATTCGAGCCGCGCACCGACTTGTGCAAGGCAGAGATCTGGTCATAAAAGGCTTCGCCGCCTTTGTCGAAACGACGCTGGGTATCGCCCAGCAGGTTGTGCAGCAGCTCGGTGCCGATTTCGCTGTGGTCTTCGGCGAGGTCCGAAGCGTTTTCCAGCAGATTGAGCATGCGCCGGCCATCGCCGTCAGTCGCCCGCAGCAAAATCTGAAAGCTTTCTTCGCCAAGGGTCAGACCGCGCTTGCCCAGGCCCTTGTCCTCGGTCAGCGCACGCTGCACCAGCTTGCGTAGCGCCGCTTCGTCCAGGCTTTTGAGCACATAGACCCGCGCCCGCGAGAGCAAGGCGTTGTTCAGTTCGAACGAGGGGTTTTCCGTGGTGGCACCGATAAAGATCAGGGTGCCATCTTCGACGTAGGGCAAAAAGGCATCTTGCTGCGACTTGTTGAAGCGATGCACTTCGTCGACAAACAGGATGGTGCGCCGGCCGTACTGGCCCGCCTGCTGCTTGGCGATTTCGACGGCCTGGCGAATCTCCTTGACCCCGGCCAGGACCGCCGAGACCGTTTCAAAGTGGGCATCCGAGACTTCCGCCAGCAGCCGCGCCAGGGTGGTCTTGCCCACGCCCGGCGGGCCCCAGAAGATCATCGAATGCAGTGCACCCTGCTCCAGTGCCTCACGCAAGGGCTTGCCGCGGGCGAGCAGGTGCTGCTGGCCGACATACTCGTCCAGGTTGGCCGCACGCAAACGGGCAGCCAGTGGCTGGGCTATCGGGGCACTTCGAAACAGATCCATGGGCAGCGTTTGAAACCTCTTCCAGGGCTTATTCCTGGATAACATCAGCCCCTTTCGGGATATCGAACTTGAACTTGGAAGCCGGGATCGGCTCGTTGACCTTTACCCCGGTGAACAGGATGTTGGTGCGCTGACCCACGCTGTCGATCAACTGCATGTCGTTGATCTTGCCACCGCGAAACGACAGGCGCAGGGAGTCGAACAAGGTGTCCTTGGTCTTGGGCTTGAGGGTGAAGTCCATTACATCACCGGCCTGTTTGGAGGTGATGTCAAAACTTTCACTGATTTTTGATACATCACCGGACAGCAACAAGGCCGGGGTCTGGGTCAGGCGCTGATCGAGCTTCTTGATCGTGACCTGCTCCAGGTCCGGGTCCCACAGCGAGACTTTCTGGCCATCGGAGACCATCAGTTGCTCCTGAGGAGCATCGGTGTGCCAGTAGAACAGCCCAGGACGCTTTACCGACATTTCGCCGGCAGTTTCCTGCAACTGGGTGCCACTGCCGTCGAGAGTCAGCTGGGAAAAACGGGCCGTGATGGTATCAGAGCCCAACAGTTGGCCAAGACGCTTCACACTCTCGGCGTCGGCATGGGCCGACAGCGAGGAAAAGGCCAGTACCGGTAGCAACAGCATGCTGACAAAACGCATGGACATCCTCATTGATTAGTTAGAAGCCCTGGGGCTGATCAATCGCGCATCGGGGCCGGCGCCAGTACTTCGCGCGAGCCATTAGTGTTCATAGAGGTTACGACCCCGGCCATTTCCATGGATTCAATCATTCGCGCAGCGCGGTTGTAACCGATCTTCAATTTGCGTTGTACAGCAGAAATGGAGGCACGACGGCTTTCCAGTACAAACTGTACGGCTTCGTCATACAAGGCATCCGTTTCAGGGTCGTCCCCACCTTCGCTGCCACCGCCTTCAAAGCCGCTGCCCGCCTCTTCAACACCGTTGAGGATATCTTCGTTGTAGTCCGGAGCGCCGCGCAGCTTCCAGGCTTCAACCACGCGGTGAACTTCATCGTCGGACACAAACGCGCCATGAACCCGGATCGGCAAGCTGGTACCTGGCGGCATATAGAGCATGTCACCGTGACCCAGCAGTTGCTCGGCGCCACCCTGATCGATGATGGTACGCGAGTCGATCTTGCTCGATACCTGGAACGCCATGCGGGTCGGGATGTTGGCCTTGATCAGGCCGGTAATCACGTCCACCGACGGGCGCTGGGTCGCGAGGATCAAGTGGATGCCCGCAGCCCGAGCCTTCTGGGCAATACGGGCGATCAATTCTTCAACTTTCTTGCCGACGATCATCATCATGTCGGCAAATTCGTCGACCACTACCACGATGGTCGGCAACTTCACCAGCAGCGGCGCTTCGTCGTGAATGCTTTCGCGCTTGTACAGCGGATCGACAAGTGGCTCGCCGGCATCCTGGGCGTCCTTGACCTTCTGGTTGAAGCCGGCGAGGTTACGCACGCCCATTTTGGCCATCAGCTTATAGCGGCGCTCCATCTCGGCAACGCTCCAGCGCAGGGCGTTGGCGGCGTCCTTCATGTCCGTTACAACCGGGCACAGCAGGTGCGGGATGCCTTCGTAGATCGACAATTCAAGCATTTTCGGGTCGATCATGATCAGCTTGGCGTCTTCCGGGCCAGACTTGAACAGGATCGACAGGATCATGGCGTTAACGCCTACAGACTTACCAGAACCGGTAGTACCGGCTACCAGCAAGTGCGGCATTTTCGCCAGGTCGGTGATCACTGGCCGCCCACCAATGTCATGGCCCAGGGCCAGAGCTACCGGCGACTTGGCGTTATCGTACTCAGGGGTCGACAACACTTCGGAGAAGCGCACGATCTGGCGGTCTTCGTTGGGAATCTCGATACCGACGGTGGTTTTGCCAGGAATGACCTCAACCACCCGCACACTGGTCACGGCCAGCGAGCGCGCGAGGTCCTTGGCCAGGTTGGCAATGCGGCTGACCTTTACGCCAGCAGCAGGTTGAATTTCGTAACGGGTAATCACCGGGCCCGGGTGGATGGAATCCACCGTCACTTCGACGCCGAATTCCTTGAGCTTGATTTCCAGCAAGTGGCCAACGGCCGCCAGGGATTCGGGGGAATAATTGAGCTGTTTTTTCTCGGCCGGATCCAGAATCGAGATCGGCGGCAAGGTACCTTCAACCGCGCTGTCCACAAACAACGGCGCCTGTTTCTCTTTTTGCACGCGCTTGCTCGGCTCGGGCGCCTTGGGCGGTGCCGGGGCAATCACTGCCGGCACGTGTTTTTCACGCTCGGACATGTGCTTGCTCAACGCCTGCTCGCGCTCGATCAGACGCTCTTTGGCCTTGGCCTGCTCACGCTTGTCGGAAACGCTTGGCGCGACCACTTCATTGACCCGGGCATCCACTTCGCGCAGCTTGGCCTGCAGTTGCTTACGCTCGTTACGTTCGGCCCACCAACGGTTGGCTGCGCCCTGGATCAGCTCGAACAGGTCGAGGGTGATCTTGCCCGTCACGTCCATGACCTTGAACCATGACAGGTCGGTAAACACCGTCAGGCCAAACAGGAACAAGGCAATCAATAGCAGGGTACTGCCCTGGATATTCAGTGCATTCCTGGCCAGGTCGCCCAGGCTTTCGCCCAGCGCACCGCCCGCCCCCGCAGGCAGACCCGAGGCAGAGTGAAAATGGATATGGGCCAGCGCCGCACCGGAGAGCACCAGAAAAATCAGGCCGACCAGCCGCCACGAAAACAGCCAGCCGCTCCACTGCCAGGGCTGATGCCGCTCGCGGAAGATCTGGTAGGCCTTGACCGCCAGCAGCAGCGGAAAAATATAGGCAAAGTAACCCAGCACCATAAACAGGATGTCGGCACTGTAGGAGCCGGCTGGCCCGCCGAAGTTCTGTACATCGACAACCCGGCTGTTATGGCTCCAGCCGGGGTCATCCTTGCCATAGGTCAGCAGGGCCATCATCAGGAACAGGCACAGGGCGCCGATAGCGATCAATGCACCTTCCTTGAGCCGGTAGTGCAATTGCTGACGCCAGAGAGGAACTGCTTTGGGTGCTGCTGTGGATTTCTTCAAAACGGGTCTTTTCCTGCGCCTGTGGCGCGCCCAACTATTAATTGACTAATGTGACTGCAAAATACTGCTCATAGCGAGCAGACGACAAGTTCGGACTTGAAATGAGCCCTGCCCTTATTATTGCGTGCTGCAACGTGGAGCAGTTTAGATCAGCTCATACAGGCAGGCCATTGTACGGGTTTGAGCCGCTGATGCCATGCTGGCCATAACTCGCCGGGAAGCGCCAATTTGAGCATGTATTACCTTTTGTGACAAAGACTTATACCACCACCAAAACACAGCTTGTAATTAACTGGCAGATCGACTGAGACCGCACTTGCGTGACAGAGTTGCAGCCGCCCTCCCCTTCTTGTGCAAGACTCAATGCCATGCTGACCTGGTTAAAACGCGACACCCTGACATTTCCGCCACTGGCCAACGCCATGCGCGAACCCAATGGCCTGCTGGCCGCTGGCGGTGACCTGTCCGCCGACCGGCTGATCCAGGCCTATCGCCATGGCTGTTTTCCGTGGTTCAGCGAGGGCCAGCCAATCCTGTGGTGGTCGCCTGATCCGCGCACGGTGCTGTTTCCCGAAGAGCTGCATATCTCCCGCAGTTTGGGCAAACTGCTGCGCAAGCAACGCTACCAGGTGAGTTTTGACCGCGACTTCGCAGCCGTGATCCAGGCCTGTGCCGCTCCACGAGACTATGCGGATGGCACCTGGATTACCGACGACATGCAAAACGCCTATATCGAACTGCATGCCCGCGGCCATGCCCATTCGGTGGAAGTCTGGGACAACGGTGAGCTGGTGGGCGGATTGTATGGCCTGGCCATGGGCCAGTTGTTTTTTGGCGAGTCCATGTTCAGCCGTGCCGACAACGCCTCAAAGTTCGGCTTCGCCACGCTGGTCAGACAGCTGCAGGCCTGGGGGTTTGTGCTGATTGACTGCCAGATGCCCACAGATCACCTGCAAAGCCTAGGAGCGCGTTCAATCCCGCGCCAGATATTTGCTGAGTATTTGCAAAAACATCTGGATCTTCCCACAACTGCGCAGTGGGTTTAGTAGGCGACTTTTGCGCGCTGGCTTACACTTAATTTAAAGATTTTCCGAGGGTTCATCATGACCGAGTTGGCGCGCTTGAAGTTTTATGCCACTCAACCTCACGCATGCAGCTACTTGCCTGGCGAACAGGCCACCACGCTGTTCCTCGACCCCAGCCAGCCGATGGATGTGCAGGTTTATGCCGATTTGTCCGAGATGGGTTTCCGGCGCAGTGGCGACCATCTTTATCGCCCGCATTGCCTGAAGTGCGATGCCTGCACCCCGGCGCGCATCCCTGTTGCCCGCTTCCTGCCCAACCGCCAGCAAAAACGCATTTTCAAGCGCAATGCCGACTTGCAGGTAGAGGCGGTAAAACCGGCGTTCAGTGAAGAGAACTTTGATCTTTACCAGCGCTATATCGAGCAGCGCCATGCCGATGGCGATATGTACCCGCCCAGTCGCGATCAATTTTCGACCTTCCTGGTGCGCGACCTGGCGTTTTCCAGGTTTTACGAATTCCGCCTTGATGGCCGTTTATTGGCGGTCGCCGTCACGGACGTGCTGCCCAATGGCCTGTCGGCGGTCTACACCTTCTACGATCCCGACGAAGAGCGGCGCAGCCTGGGGCGCTATGCAATCCTCTGGCAAATCGCCGAAGCGCGCCGCCTGGAGCTGGATGCGCTGTATCTGGGGTACTGGATCAAGAACTGCAAGAAGATGAATTACAAGACCGAATATCGGCCCATTGAGCTCTTAATCAATCAGAGATGGAGCTCTCTTGATTGAACCCTTGGCTTAACCCCCATTTTTCGGGCACAATGCACGCCGCTTTTGCCTGGCGCAGTTGCACCGGGCCATTCATTGGACACCGAGGGCTTTACTGCATGTCGAAAGAAGACAGCTTCGAAATGGAAGGCACTGTCGTCGACACCCTGCCCAACACCATGTTTCGTGTGGAGTTGGAAAATGGGCACGTCGTAACCGCGCATATCTCCGGCAAGATGCGCAAGAACTACATTCGTATTCTTACCGGTGACAAAGTGCGCGTCGAGCTGACGCCCTATGACTTGAGCAAAGGGCGCATCACTTACCGCGCTCGCTAAGCAAGTCAATACAAAACGCCCGGCTCTGCCGGGCGTTTTTGTTTGTCTGCGATTTGAGCCTGCCGTGGGAGCAAGCCTGCTCGCGAAGCAAACGACGCAATTTTTCGGGCAAACCGCAGTGATCCCTTCGCGAGCAGGCTCGCTCCCACAATCAGGGCTCAACATATAAAGTTTGAACTCCTGTAACTGTTTTGTCTTATTAGCTATATACCCAAACCTAACTTCCAAACTTCCTGAACCCTGGCTGTACCAGCCACACTTGCCGGGTTTAAACATTGACTTGCACCCGCGGCCTGAGTAGATTGCACAGGCCGGTCATTCAGGCCGCCTATAAACTTCACAAAAGAAGCCAATGGACACAGTATCTAGTCGCTGTCCGGTCACCGTCACTACGGCGATCCGGGCGCTAAATCCAGACATTGACAGGACTCGCCTGCACGGCGGGGTCAACTGCGCTAGAGCCTGACGCTCCATCGTAACGACCTCACCGGCGACAGTCCGGTCACGAGGTGTGTTATGACCTTTAAAACCCATGTACTACCCGGCGTTCAAGCCTTTGCCTCAAGCATGCGCGTGAAACTTTCACGCGAGCCCACCCTGGCCCGCTCGACCCGCTCACCCTTTTCCACATCCGTTGCCGACGCAAAACCTGCGCACCGCCAGGTGCATTGGCGCGTCAGCCCTGCCACAGGCCAACTGGAGCAGCGCTGGAGCATGGCCGACACCCAGGACCCGCAGAGTCGGTTCTTGCGCTGATTCATAATTAATTAAAACCCTGCCAACCCACTGGAGTTCCTTATGGAAGAAGCCAGTAGTCACCCGCTGCCCGCGTATTAATTACTTCGCAGCAGCGGGACTTTAAAGCGCACTTAACACTTCAATTAAACCGATTGCGAAGTTTGCGACTCGGCATACATTGGCACGCCTGTTAAAAGGCCATTCAATATATGCCCGGTCAAGAGTTGGCGACAGGAGTACTCATCATGAGCGCCGTAAAAAATACTAAAGTTCGGGACAAGAACAGCGCCAGCGACAGCAATAAACTGTCCATGCGTGCCGCTAGGGAAGCACAAAACGGCCTTTCAGCCACCCTGGCCAATGTACGCGCCACTACCGCAGGCCTGACCGAGCAGGAAGCCACTGAACGCCTGCAAAGCGATGGCTACAACGAAGTGGCTCACGACAAGCCGCCTCACGCACTGGTGCAGTTTCTGCTGGCCCTGCACAACCCTTTTATCTATGTGCTGCTGACCCTGGGCGTGATCAGCTTTGTCACTGACTACTGGCTGCCAGAACGCGATGGCGAAGAAGGCGACCTGACCAAAGTCATCATCATTGGCCTGATGGTTGGCCTCAGCAGCCTGCTGCGGTTCTGGCAGGAGCACCGCTCGGCCAAGTCCGCCGAAGCCCTCAAGGCCATGGTCCGCACCACCGCGACCGTGGTGCGGCGCGACAACAGCGGTACCCGCACCTCGGTGCACGAAGTACCGATGCGCGAACTGGTGGCCGGCGATATCGTGCAGCTGTCGGCCGGCGATATGATCCCGGCGGATATTCGCCTGATCGAGTCCCGCGATCTGTTTATCAGCCAGGCCGTGCTCACCGGCGAAGCCTTGCCGGTGGAGAAGTACGACACCCTGGGCGATGTGACACAAAAGTCCGCCTCCAGCACCGCCGCCGACCAGAGCAACCTGCTGGATCTGCCCAATATCTGCTTTATGGGCACCAACGTGGTCAGTGGCACTGCTCGCGCCGTAGTCGTGGCCACCGGCCCGCGCACCTACTTTGGCTCGCTGGCCAAGGCCATCGTCGGCTCGCGCACGCAAACCGCGTTCGATCGCGGAGTCAACAGCGTCAGCTGGCTGTTGATCCGCTTTATGCTGGTTATGGTGCCCATTGTGTTTTTCCTCAATGGTTTCTCCAAGGGCGACTGGGGCGATGCCTTCCTGTTTGCCCTGGCAGTGGCCGTGGGCCTGACCCCGGAAATGCTGCCAATGATTGTCAGCGCCAACCTGGCCAAGGGCGCAACGGCCATGGCCAAACGCAAGGTGGTGGTCAAACGCCTCAATGCCATCCAGAACCTGGGCTCGATGGACGTGCTGTGTACCGACAAGACCGGCACCCTGACCCAGGATCACATCATCCTCGAGCATCACATCGACGCCAGTGGCCAGCGCGATGAGTCGGTACTGGCCCTGGCCTGGCTCAACAGCCATCACCAAAGCGGCATCCGCAACCTGATGGATCAGGCCGTGGTGCAGTTTGCCCTGCAGGACCCAAAATTCAACGCGCCGCACAACTACAGCAAGGTCGATGAACTGCCCTTTGACTTCGTACGGCGGCGCCTGTCGATCATCGTCAAGGACAACCGTGGCGACCACCTGCTGGTGTGCAAGGGCGCAGTCGAAGAAATGCTCGGCATCGCCACCCATGTCATGGAAGGCGACACCCGCGTGGTTCTGGACCCCACACGCCGCGAGCAACTGCTGGCCCTGGCCAACGAGTACAACAAGGACGGCTTCCGCGTACTGCTGGTCGCCACCCGCGAAATCCCCAAGGCACAGGCGCACAAGCAGTACAACACCGCAGACGAGCGCGACCTGGTCATCCGCGGCATGCTCACCTTCCTCGATCCACCAAAGGAAACTGCCGGGCCGGCGATTGCAGCCCTGCAAGAAATCGGCGTAGCGATCAAGGTGCTGACCGGCGACAACGCTGTAGTCACCGGCAAAATCTGCCGGCAGGTGGGCCTGGAGCCAGGCACGCCACTGCTTGGGCCACAAATCGAAACAATGGACGACGCCGCACTGCAACTGGAGGTTGAGCAGCGCACGGTGTTTGCCAAGCTCACCCCGCTGCAGAAGTCCCGGGTGCTGAAAGCGCTGCAAGCCAATGGCCATACCGTCGGTTTTCTCGGTGACGGTATCAATGACGCGCCAGCCCTGCGCGATGCCGACGTAGGCATTTCGGTAGACAGCGGCACGGATATCGCCAAGGAGTCGGCTGACATCATCCTCCTGGAAAAGAGCCTGATGGTGCTCGAAGAAGGCGTACTCAAGGGGCGCGAGACCTTCGGCAATATCATGAAGTACCTGAACATGACCGCCAGCTCCAACTTCGGCAACGTGTTCTCGGTATTGGTAGCCAGCGCCTTCATCCCTTTTCTGCCAATGCTGTCGATCCACCTGCTACTGCAAAACCTGATGTACGACATCTCCCAGCTGGCCTTGCCGTGGGACAAGATGGACAGGGAATACCTGCAAAAACCGCGCAAGTGGGACGCCAAGAACATCGGCCGCTTCATGATCTGGATCGGGCCAACGTCGTCGATCTTCGACATCACTACCTTCGCCCTGATGTGGTACGTGTTCTCGGCCAACAGCGTGGAAATGCAGACCCTGTTCCAGTCCGGCTGGTTTATTGAGGGACTGCTGTCACAAACCCTGGTGGTGCACATGCTGCGCACGCGCAAGATTCCGTTCTTCCAGAGCACTGCAGCATGGCCGGTGATCATGATGACCCTCATCGTGATCGTGCTGGGTATCTACGTACCGTTCTCGCCCCTGGGCACCATGGTGGGCCTGGAACCACTGCCGTTGTCGTATTTCCCTTGGCTGGTGGCCACCCTGTTCAGCTATTGCTGTGTCGCGCAACTGATGAAAACGATCTACATCCGCCGTTTCAAGCAGTGGTACTGAGTTGAAACAACGCGGGCCGGCGCCACACCGCGCCAGCCCGCGCGCAAAAAATGAATGCGTGTTCTGTGGAGATTCCTCATGTCGGGAACCACTCTGTTACTCAACCTCGCGGGCGCCATCGCACTTTTGCTGTGGGGCACCCATATGATTTCCACGGCCCTGCTGCGCGGGTTTGGCACCCAGCTGCGCAACTGGATGGGGCGCAATCTGAATAACCGCTGGATGGCACTGATGAGCGGCATCGGCATTACCGGCGTACTGCAAAGCAGTACGGCGGTCAGCCTCATGGCCACGTCCTTTACCGCAGCCGGCACCCTGGGCCTGGCGCCCGCCCTGGCCGTGATGCTGGGGGCCAATATCGGCTCGACCCTGGTGGTACAACTGCTGAGTTTTGATACATCGCTGGCAATGCCGGTGATTTTGCTGACAGGTTATATCGTCTTTCGCCTGCGCGATGATTCGCGCCATGAAAGCGTGGGCTGCGCACTGATTGGCCTGGGCCTGATGCTGCTGGCTTTGGGCCTGCTCAGTGCCACCCTGGGCCATATGGAAGCCACCTCGGTATTTCGCGCCGTGATGCAGAGCCTGGAGGGCGACGCGATCATTGCGGTGGTCGCTGCCGTGCTGCTGACCTGGATCTGCCACTCCAGCGTCGCGGTGGTGCTGTTGATCGCCTCGCTGGCAGGTGCTGGCCTGATGACGCCCGCCACCGCCATCGCCTTGATGCTAGGCGCCAATATCGGCGGCGCCTTGCCCTCCGTGATGAGCGCCAGTTCGCCAGTGGCGCGACGCCTGCCTATGGGCAACTTGCTGGCGCGCCTGCTGGGCTCCCTGGCGCTGCTGCCCTGCCTGCCGCTGATAGCCAACTTGCTGGCTCGCAGCGATATCGGCCTGGCACATTGGGTGGTTTACCTGCATACCGCGTTCAATCTGCTGCTGGCCGTGGTGTTCATCGGCCTGACCGAACCTTGCGCACGCCTGCTGACTTACCTGTTTCCCCAGCAGGAGCCACCGGCAGACCCCGGCATGCCGCAATACCTGGACGAGGCCGGGCTTGAAGTGGCCAATATCGGCCTGTCCAATGCCGTACGCGAAGCCCTGCGCCTGGCGGACATGACCTCGCTGATGCTCAACCAGGTGTTGCAGCTGTTCGAGAAACCCGATCCGGACACAGCGGACAAGGTGCGCCAACTGGATCACTCCATCGACCTGCTAAGTGCCGCGATCCGCGCCTATCTTGCAGACATTGGCCAGGATGGCCTGAGCGATGACGATGCCGATCGCGCCCAGGAAGTGCTGATGTTCGTGATCAACCTTGAGCACGCCGGCGACATCCTCGGCAACCTCGCGCAACTGGCTGTTCGCCGCACACGCCGTGGCGAACGCTTTTCCTCATTCGAACTGATCCAGATCCAGGCCATGCACCTGGCCCTGCTGGACAGCCTGAACCTGGCCATTACCGCGTTTTTGCGTGAGGACGTGAGCGCTGCCAAGGCTCTGATCGGCCACAAGGAGACCGTGCGCAAGCTGGAAGCCAGCGCCAGCCGCGAGCACTTTCGCAAGCTGCAGAACGACAAGACGGCCTGGGCCGAATCCGGGGATATCTTCCAGCGGGTGCTGCGCGACTACCGACGCGTCCATCATCATATTGCCGCACTCGGCTATACGGTACTGGAGCGCAATACCGCGTCGGCCCAGGCCGCTTGATCGCAGACAGCAAAAATGCGCCCAAGCACCAATGCAAACCAGTCATGGGCATTGTGGGAGCGGGTTTTCCCGCGATACAGACGACGCGTTTCAACTATCAAACCGCGCTGTTCCAATCGCGAGCAAGCCCGCTCCCACAGGGATTTTGCATCCCGCCCAACTGATCGTCACTGGCCCGAAGGCGCCTTTTATCACTACGGTGTTACATCAAGCCATTTCGACTGCGGTTTCAAACTCGAAGGTCAACTCGCCGTTTTCCAGGTCGATGTGTACCACACCGCCATGATCGGCCAGTTCACCAAAGAGAATCTCCTCAGCCAACGGACGCTTGATCTTGTCCTGGATCAAACGGGCCATCGGCCGTGCCCCCATCAGCGCGTCATAACCACCCGCTGCAAGCCAGCCACGCGCCGCATCCGACACCTCGAGCTGCACGTGCTTGTCTTCCAGCTGCGCCTGCAGTTCGGTAAGGAACTTGTCCACCACATGCTTGATAACCTCATGGCTGAGGCGACCAAACTGGATAATGGTGTCCAGACGGTTACGGAACTCGGGGGTGAAGCTCTTCTTGATCGCTTCCATGGCATCGGAAGCATGATCCTGATGGGCAAAGCCCATCGAAGCCCGAGAGGCGGTTTCGGCACCGGCGTTGGTGGTCATGATGACGATCACGTTGCGGAAGTCCGCCTTGCGCCCGTTGTTGTCGGTCAGCGTGCCGTGGTCCATGACCTGCAGCAGCAGGTTGAAGACTTCAGGGTGCGCCTTCTCGATTTCATCGAGCAGCAGTACGCAGTGAGGTTGCTTGGTGATGGCCTCGGTCAGCAAACCGCCCTGATCGAAACCGACATAGCCCGGAGGCGCACCGATCAGACGCGATACGGTGTGGCGCTCCATGTACTCGGACATGTCGAAGCGAATCAGCTCGATACCCAAAGCTTTGGCCAACTGGCGTGCTGCCTCGGTTTTACCGACACCGGTGGGCCCTGCGAACAGGAACGAACCGACCGGTTTGTCCGGCGACTTGAGCCCCGCACGGGACAACTTGATTGCCGTGGACAACGAATCGATCGCCGCATCCTGGCCGAACACGGTCAGGCGCAGGTCGCGTTCAAGGTTGCGCAACAGCTCCTTGTCCGAGACCGAGACGTGTTTAGGCGGAATACGGGCGATTTTCGCCACGATATCTTCAACCTGCGCGACCTCAATGCGTTTAACCCGGCTTTCAACCGGTTGCAGACGCTGGAAGGCACCCGCCTCGTCGATCACGTCAATGGCCTTGTCGGGCATGTGCCGGTCATTGATATAGCGCGAGGCCAGCTCCGCCGCTGCGCGCAGGGCTTCATCGCTGTACTCGATGCCATGGTGCTGCTCGAAACGACCTTTAAGCCCGCGCAGAATGCTGATGGTATCTTCAACCGAAGGTTCGGATACGTCGACTTTCTGGAAACGGCGCGCCAGGGCGCGGTCTTTTTCGAAGATCCCGCGAAATTCCTGGAACGTGGTAGAACCGATGCAGCGAATGTCACCCGAAGACAGCAGCGGCTTGAGCAGGTTGGACGCATCCATCACCCCGCCCGAAGCCGCACCGGCACCGATGATCGTATGGATTTCGTCGATAAACAGGATCGCTTGCGGGCGTTTCTTCAGCTCGCCCAGCAGCGCCTTGAAGCGCTTCTCGAAATCGCCACGGTACTTGGTACCTGCCAGCAAGGCGCCGAGATCCAGGGAGTAGACGATGCTGTTAGCCAGCAGGTCAGGCACCTGGTTATCGACGATGCGCTTGGCCAGACCCTCGGCAATCGCGGTTTTACCCACGCCTGCCTCACCCACCAGCAACGGGTTGTTTTTGCGCCGACGCGCCAGGATCTGGGCGACACGCTCAACTTCCATTTCCCGACCCACCAGCGGATCGATCCGGCCCTGGCGGGCCAGTTCATTCAGGTTACTGGCATAAGCGTCCAGAGGATTGCTGGAAGACGACGATTCGCCGCCCTCTTCATCCTGCATCTCATGATCGCTGTCGCTGTGCTCGCCATGCCCGGGCACCTTGGAGATGCCGTGGGCAATAAAGTTGACCACATCGATGCGCGCCACGCTCTGTTGCTTGAGCAGGAATACGGCCTGGCTTTCCTGTTCGCTGAAGATGGCTACCAGCACATTGGCGCCGGTGACTTCACGCTTGCCGGAGCTCTGCACGTGGAACACGGCACGCTGCAAGACCCGCTGAAAACCCAGGGTTGGCTGCGTTTCGCGGTCTTCGTCATGGACGGGGATCAGGGGGGTTGTGGAATCAATAAACTCTTGCAGGTCATGCTTGAGTTTTTCGAGGTTTGCGCCACAGGCGCGTAGAACGGTTGCGGCCGCCTCATTATCCAGAAGCGCTAAAAGGAGGTGCTCAACCGTCATGAATTCATGACGTTTGGAGCGGGCTTCCTTGAAGGCAAGATTGAGGGTGACTTCGAGCTCGCGATTTAACATGGCTTCACCTCATACCCAAGTGGTCGGCGTTAACCGTCCTTCTCGATTTCACAGAGTAGCGGATGCTGGCTTTCACGTGCGTACTGATTTACCTGCGCTGCCTTGGTCTCGGCAATGTCGCGGGTATAGATGCCGCACACAGCCCGTCCTTCTGTATGGACGGCCAGCATGACCTTGGTCGCCAATTCGCGATTCAAGTTAAAAAACACCTCAAGGATCTCTACAACGAAATCCATTGGCGTGTAGTCATCATTAAACAAAACCACCTTGTACATCGGCGGCGCCTGAAGCGCAGGCTTAGCCTCTTGCACAGCCAAGCCAGCGGAGTCTTCGTCATCAAAATCGGGGTGATCCTGATTAAATGTTAGTCGAGTCTGGCTAATTGCATGCATGGAAAGAAAGGTTCGTCGTTGGTTGTGCAACTACAGTGATGGAGGCAAAGATGTCAAATTTCAACACCGCCGCCGCGTGACCTTGACTATCGGTAAAACGGTGTTACAACCATATAGTACCCACAGTGGGGAAAAATGGTCCGCGCAGTCAACCACTTTTACTGGTTTCTGTGCGAGTTGACTGGATGATACTCCAGTGATGGAGTTGTTTGCAGCAGAGGGATATGAGTATGCAAGGCAAGGTCAAGTGGTTCAACAACGCCAAAGGCTTCGGCTTCATTAATACGCAGGCCAAGGAAGGCATCGATGAACACGGAAACCCGATCGACTTTTTTGCGCATTTTTCGGCAATCCAGATGGACGGTTACAAGACGCTCAAGGCAGGCCAACCCGTGAGCTTCGAAATAATCCAGGGCCCCAAGGGCCTGCATGCTGTTGCAATCACCAACGCTCAAGTTCCAGCCAGCGCTTCAGCGACCGCGCAAGAGGTGACCAGCCTCCCGGTCTGACCCGCTGCCCAAGAAACCGGCCGATTCGATCATGCGAATCGGCCGGTTTTTTTATGCCCGTGCCATCACGAGGAAAAATTGAGGTTGCCGAAAAACCCCGTAATCACGGGGCAAACCGCGAAAAATCAGGGCATTTTGCCGCAGGGACTTAGACCAATGGATGATTCGTGTTAGGCCGCCCCCCTCGCAGCAACCTTGGTGACCTATGTATACTGCGCCGGTGACCATGGAGTCACCTGCAAACACATGCTGGAATGAGTCTTTCAGGCCTAGAAAGGCTGGGCCGTTACCCCGGCCCGACCGCTTGACGCTCTACTGATGCATTCACATCACCGCGAAGAACCTCGACTTTCGGCTCATTGTTCACTGTGAACGAAAGCGCCTACCCTGCGCATCTCGAGTATCTGAGCACGCTCAGCAAAGAAGAGAGTTAATCCGAAATGCCCAACCGTTCGAAGATCATCTATACCTTCACCGACGAAGCTCCGGCGCTCGCCACCTATTCACTGCTGCCTATCATCGAGGCGTTTACCGCCAGCGCCGATATCGCCGTTGAAACGCGCGACATCTCTCTGGCTGGCCGCATCCTCTCAAGCTTCCCCGAGCAATTGGGTGACAAGGCTGTAGCAGACCACCTCGCCGAACTGGGCGCCCTGGCCGTTACCCCTGAAGCCAACATCATCAAGCTGCCCAATATCAGCGCCTCGGTCCCGCAGTTGCAGGCCGCGATCAAAGAACTGCAAGCGCAGGGCTTCAACATCCCGGACTACCCGGAAACCGTCACCACTGACGCTGAAAAAGAAATCAAGGCGCGTTACAGCAAAGTGATGGGCAGTGCCGTAAACCCGGTACTGCGCGAAGGCAACTCCGACCGCCGCGCACCGCTGTCGGTCAAGAACTACGCGCGCAAGCACCCGCACAAAATGGGCGCCTGGGCTGCAGACTCCAAGTCCCACGTTGCTCACATGAGCGAAGGCGACTTCTACGGCAGCGAAAAAGCCGCCCTGATCGAAGCACCGGGCAGCGTTAAAATCGAACTGATCGCTCAAGACGGCACCACCACCGTCCTGAAAGAAAAAACCGCCGTCCAGGCTGGTGAGATCATCGATTGCTCGGTCATGAGCAAAAAAGCCCTGCGCGAGTTCGTAGCGGCCGAAATCGAAGACGCCAAAAAGCAGGGCGTACTGTTCTCGGTTCACCTGAAAGCCACCATGATGAAGGTTTCCGACCCGATCATGTTTGGCCAGATCGTGGCCGAGTTCTACAAGGATGCGCTGGAAAAACATGCTGACGTCCTCAAAGAAATCGGTTTCAACCTGAACAACGGTATCGGCGACCTGTACGCCCGCATCAAGGCGCTGCCAGCCGAGAAGCAGGCTGAAATCGAAGCCGACATCGAAGCCGTGTACGCCAACCGCCCTGCGCTGGCCATGGTCAACTCCGACAAAGGCATCACCAACCTGCACGTGCCGAGCGACGTAATCGTCGACGCCTCGATGCCGGCCATGATTCGTGATTCCGGCAAGATGTGGAACACCGAAGGCCAGCTGCAAGACACCAAGGCCGTGATCCCGGATCGCTGCTACGCCACCATCTACCAGGCCACCATCGAAGACTGCAAGAAACACGGCGCCTTCGATCCGACCACCATGGGCAGCGTGCCAAACGTTGGCCTGATGGCGCAAAAAGCCGAAGAGTACGGTTCCCACGACAAGACTTTCCAGATCAAGACCCCGGGCGTTGTGCGGGTAACTGACAGCAACGGCAACGTGCTGATGGAACAGAACGTCGAGGAAGGCGATATCTGGCGCATGTGCCAGGCCAAAGACGCGCCGATCCGCGACTGGGTCAAGCTGGCCGTCAACCGTGCCCGCGCCAGCAACACTCCGGCCGTGTTCTGGCTCGATCCAAAGCGTAGCCACGACGCCGAAATGATCAAAAAGGTTGAAACCTACCTGAAAGATCACGACACCAGCGGCCTGGACATTCGCATCATGGCGCCGGTAGAGGCCATGAAGTTCACCCTGGAGCGCACCCGCGCTGGCCTGGATACCATCTCGGTAACCGGCAACGTGCTGCGTGACTACCTGACCGACCTGTTCCCGATCATGGAACTGGGCACCAGCGCCAAAATGCTGTCGATCGTACCGCTGATGAATGGCGGCGGCCTGTTCGAAACCGGCGCCGGCGGCTCGGCCCCGAAGCACGTTCAACAGTTGCTGGAAGAAAACTTCCTGCGCTGGGACTCGCTGGGTGAGTTCCTGGCACTGGCGGCTTCCCTGGAGCACCTGGGCACAACCTACAACAACCCGAAAGCGTTGGTGTTGGCCAAGACCCTGGACCAGGCTACCGGTCAGTTCCTCGACAACAACAAATCGCCATCGCGCAAAGTCGGCAACATCGACAACCGCGGTAGCCACTTCTACCTGGCGCTGTACTGGGCACAAGCCCTGGCTGCCCAGACTGAAGACAAAGAGCTGCAAGCCCAATTTGCTCCAGTAGCAAAAGCCATGGCCGAGAACGAGGCAAAAATCGTTGCCGAACTCAACGCCGTGCAGGGCAAGCCGGTCGATATCGGTGGTTACTACCACGCCGATGCCGACAAGGTAAGCAAAGTAATGCGCCCTAGCGCCACACTGAACGCGATCATCGCTTCGGTGTAAGGGCAACAGGCAACACCACAGACCCCGGCCCACGACGCCGGGGTTTGTGTTTTTACGGCCTACACAAACCCGGTGGGAGCGGGCTTGCCCGCGATAGCATCACCGCGTAAAAAGCACAGACCGAAGCGCCTGCATCGCGAGCAAGCCCGCTCCCACAGGGGATATGCATCCACCTATAAACCGAGACCCACCCCATGGAATGGAAACCCCACATCACCGTCGCCACTGTCGTCGAAGACAATGGCCGCTTCCTGATGGTCGAAGAACTCAAGCGCGACCGCGCCGTGCTCAATCAACCGGCCGGTCATCTGGACCCCGACGAAAGCCTGATCGAGGCCGCCATCCGCGAAACCCTCGAAGAAACCGGCTATGACGTCGAACTGACCGGTGTGATCGGCATTTACCTCTACACCGCTCCCAGCAACGGCGTGACCTACCAGCGCATCTGCTTTGCCGGCAAGGCGCTCAAGCACCACCCCGACTACCAGCTGGACACCGGCATCATTGGCCCGCTGTGGCTGACTCGCGACGAACTGCTTGCACAGCGCGAACGCTGGCGCAGCGAGCTGACCCTGCAGTGCATCGATGATTATCTGGGCGGCAAACTGTTCGACCTGACGTTAATCCGCCCTTCGGTTTAGCCTTGAGCGCTCGGGCCTGCTAGAATCGCGTCCTTTTTCAAGACACTCATTGAATCCTTATGCGTGATCCAGCCCTAGTCGCCCCCGAAAAACAGCGCGTCATCGTCGGCATGTCCGGCGGTGTCGACTCTTCCGTTTCCGCCGTTCTGCTTATGGAGCAGGGCTACCAGGTGGAAGGCCTGTTCATGAAGAACTGGGAGGAAGACGACGGAACGGATTACTGCACCGCCATGGATGATCTGGCAGACGCCCAGGCCGTGTGCGACAAAATCGGCATCAAGCTGCACACCGCCAACTTTGCCGCCGAGTACTGGGACAACGTGTTCGAGCACTTCCTGGCCGAATACAAGGCCGGTCGCACGCCGAACCCGGACATCCTGTGCAACCGCGAAATCAAGTTCAAGGCTTTCCTGGACTACGCCCTGATGCTGGGCGCCGACCTGATTGCTACCGGCCACTATGTGCGCCGTCGCGACATTGACGGCCGTACCGAGCTGCTCAAGGGCCTGGACCCGAACAAAGACCAGAGCTACTTCCTGCACGCCGTCGGCGGCGAACAGATCGCCCGCACCCTGTTCCCGGTAGGCGAGCTGGAAAAACCGGAAGTGCGCCGCATTGCGGAAAAACACGATCTGGCCACCGCGAAGAAAAAAGACTCCACCGGGATCTGCTTTATCGGCGAACGCCGCTTCAGCGACTTCCTCAAGCAATACCTGCCGGCACAGCCGGGCGAGATCAAGACCACAGAAGGTGAAGTGATCGGCCGCCATCATGGCCTGATGTACCACACCATCGGTCAGCGCCAGGGCCTGGGCATTGGCGGCCTCAAGGACGCCAGCGACGAGCCGTGGTACGTGCTGGTCAAGGATCTGGAGCACAACGAGCTGATCGTCGGCCAGGGCAACGACCACCCGTGGCTGTTCTCCGGCGCCCTGCTCGCCTCCGAGATCTACTGGGTCAATCCGATCGACCTGAGCACCCCGCTGCGCCTGACGGCCAAGGTTCGCTATCGTCAGAGCGATCAGCCCTGCACCCTGGAAAAAACCGCCAACGGCTACCGCGCCACCTTCGACGACCCGCAACGCGCGGTCACCCCCGGCCAGTCCGTGGTGTTCTACGACGGCGAAGTCTGCCTGGGCGGCGGCGTGATAGAAGTGGCCGAGCCCTGGTCGAGCAAGGGCAAACGCCCATGAACGCCACTCAGGAGCAACTGGTAGCCCTCGGCGGCGTATTTCTGGCCGCGGTGCTGGTGGATAAAATTGCCAAGACCGGCCAGGTCAGCGAAGCCGACCTGAGCTGCATGCTCGGCAGCCTGCTGGTGCGTGACCCCAAGGACACCCTGGAAGTCTTTGGCGGCGACGACATCAACCTGCGCGAAGGCTATCGTGCCCTGATCGGTGCTCTTGAGCGCGATCCCAACACCCTGCAGCGCGAGCCCCTGCGTTACGCACTGTCGATGCTCGGCCTTGAGCGCCAACTGGCCAAGCGGGACGACATGCTGGAGCTGATCGGCAAGCGCCTGCCGCAGATCCAGTCCCAGGTCGAGCATTTCGGCCCGGCCCATGAAAACGTGGTGGCCGCCTGTGGCGCGTTGTACCAGGACACCCTGAGCACCCTGCGCCAGCGTATCCAGGTGCACGGCGACATGCGCAACCTGCAACAACCGAACAACGCGGCAAAAATTCGCGCCCTGCTGCTGGCCGGTATCCGCTGCGCAAGGCTGTGGCGCCAATTGGGCGGCCACCGCTGGCAGCTGGTCATCAGCCGACGCAAGCTGCTCAAAGAGCTTTACCCGATGCTGCGCGGCAACTGAAACACGCCGGCAGGCACAGAATTTAAAATCGATACGCGTATGACGCCGGTCACTTGGCAACGGACCGGCCGTTTTTTCATGTATGATACGCGCCCCATTTCGTTGCCCGACTGTCCGAGAACACCCCATGAAGCTCTCTTCGCTCACTGCGGTTTCCCCTGTTGACGGCCGCTACGCCGGCAAAACCCAGGCCCTGCGCCCAATTTTCAGCGAATACGGCTTGATCCGTGCTCGCGTTCTGGTTGAAGTTCGCTGGCTCCAGCGCCTGGCCGCCCACGCTGCCATCCCTGAAGTCCCGGCCTTCTCTGCCGAAGCCAACGCCGTTCTGAATGAACTGGCCGAGAACTTCTCTCTTGAGCACGCCGAACGCGTCAAAGAGATCGAGCGCACCACCAACCACGACGTCAAAGCCATTGAGTACCTGCTCAAAGAACAGGCCGCCAAGCTGCCTGAACTGGCCAACGTCAGTGAGTTCATCCACTTTGCCTGCACCAGCGAGGACATCAACAACCTGTCCCACGCCCTGATGCTGCGTGAAGGTCGTGATGACGTGATGCTGCCGCTGATGCGTCAAACCGCAGAAGCCATCCGCGAACTGGCGATCAAGTTCGCCGACGTACCCATGCTGTCCCGCACCCACGGTCAACCGGCTTCGCCGACCACCCTGGGCAAAGAGCTGGCCAACGTGGTCTACCGTCTGGAGCGTCAAATCGCTCAAGTCGCTGCTGTACCGTTGCTGGGCAAGATCAACGGCGCCGTGGGCAACTACAACGCCCACCTGTCGGCCTACCCGCAGATCGACTGGGAAGAAAACGCCCGCGCCTTTATCGAAGACGAGCTGGGCCTGGGTTTCAACCCGTACACCACCCAGATCGAGCCGCACGACTACATTGCCGAGCTGTTCGACGCCATCGCCCGCTTCAACACCATCCTGATCGACTTCGATCGCGATATCTGGGGCTACATCTCCCTGGGCTACTTCAAGCAGCGCACCATTGCCGGCGAAATCGGTTCTTCGACCATGCCGCACAAGGTCAACCCGATCGACTTCGAAAACTCCGAAGGCAACCTGGGTATCGCCAACGCCCTGTTCCAGCACCTGGCCAGCAAATTGCCAATCTCCCGCTGGCAGCGCGACCTGACCGACTCCACCGTACTGCGCAACCTCGGCGTGGGCTTTGCTCACAGCGTGATCGCGTACGAAGCCAGCCTCAAGGGCATCAGCAAGCTTGAACTGAATGCACAGAAAATCGCTGCTGACCTGGACGCCTGCTGGGAAGTCCTGGCCGAGCCGATCCAGACCGTGATGCGTCGTTACAACATCGAAAACCCGTACGAAAAGCTCAAAGAGCTGACCCGCGGCAAGGGCATCAGCCCTGAAGCACTGCAAACTTTCATCGACGGCCTTGAAATGCCGGAAGCGGCCAAAGCCGAGCTGAAGCTGCTGACTCCGGCCAACTACATTGGCAACGCCGTCGAGCAAGCCAAGCGCATCTGATCGCTGCAACGACCTATTAACGCCCGGCCGTGCCGGGCGTTTTTATTCCCGATTACAAAGTGCAATTTTTCAATAGGTTACACATGAATCCTGACATTCCTCTTCAACTTCTGGGCGGCATCACTGCGCGCGAGTTCATGCGCGACTACTGGCAGAAAAAACCGCTGCTGGTGCGCCAGGCAATTCCTGACTTCGAAAGCCCGATCGACGCCGACGAACTGGCCGGTCTGGCCCTTGAAGAAGAAGTCGAATCGCGCCTGATCATCGAACACGGCGAGCGCCCATGGGAACTGCGCCGCGGTCCGTTCGCCGAAGACGAATTCGGCAAACTGCCAGAGCGCGAGTGGACTCTGCTGGTGCAGGCCGTTGATCAGTTCGTGCCTGAAGTCAATGAACTGCTGGAAAACTTCCGCTTCCTGCCGAGCTGGCGTATCGACGACGTGATGATCAGCTACGCCGCCCCAGGTGGCAGTGTTGGTCCGCACTTCGACAACTACGACGTGTTCCTGCTGCAGGGTCATGGCAAGCGTCACTGGCAGATCGGCCAGATGTGCGACTCCGACAGCAAGCTGCTGGAGCACGCGGACCTGCGTATCCTCGCTGATTTCCAGGCCACCGACGAGTGGACCCTTGAGCCCGGCGACATGCTCTACCTGCCACCGCGCCTGGCCCACTGTGGCGTAGCCGTAGACGACTGCCTGACCTACTCGGTGGGCTTCCGTGCACCGAGCGCCGCTGAAGTACTGACCCACTTTACCGACTTCCTCAGCCAGTACCTGCCGGACGAAGATCGCTACACCGACGCTGACGCGCAACCGGTCAGCGACCCGCACCAGATCCAGCACGACGCCCTTGATCGCCTCAAGAGCCTGCTGACCGAGCACATGAGCGACGAGCGCATGCTGCTGACCTGGTTCGGCCAGTTCATGACCGAGCCACGTTATCCGGAACTCGTGGTCGGCCCTGAACTCGAAGAAGAAGACCTGCTGGGTAGCCTGGAACAGGGCGCAATCCTGATCCGCAACCCGAGCGCACGCCTGGCATGGTCCGAGGTCGATGACGACCTGTTGTTGTTCGCCAGCGGCCAAAGCCGCCTGCTGCCGGGCAAGCTGCGCGAACTGCTGAAAATGATCTGTGCCGCCGACGCGCTGCACAGTGACAACCTCGGCACATGGCTGGCCGATGAAGATGGACGCAACCTGCTCTGCGAGCTGGTTAAACAAGGAAGCCTGGGGTTCGCTGATGAATAGCATTCACGTACGTGTCGCCGACTGGCAAAAGGACAACGCCGAACTTCGACGCATTCGTGAGGCGGTATTTATTGCCGAACAATCTGTACCTCCAGAACTGGAGTGGGATGCAGACGATGCCGATGCCGTGCATTTTCTGGCCTATGAAGGCGACTTCCCGATTGGTACCGCCCGGCTCCTGCCGGACGGCCATATCGGCCGCGTATCGGTTCTCAAGGACTGGCGCGGCCTGAAGGTTGGCGACGCACTGATGCAGGCCACGATTCTTGAAGCCGAAAAACGTGGCCTCAAGCAACAAATGCTCAGTGCCCAAGTGCATGCCACACCCTTCTACGAGCGCCTTGGCTTCAAGATCGTCAGCGATGAATTCCTCGAAGCAGGGATTCCCCACGTTGATATGGTGCGGGTGAGCTAACTGCCACGCCGATCTCTGTGGGAGCGAGCCTGCTCGCGAAGGCTGCTAGCGCGGCACTCTTGAGAATTTCGCGAGCAGGCTCGCTCCCACAGCAGTTTTGCAAAACGCCCTGCCATCCCCGGATCGCAGGGCGTTTTGCTATCTGGCACACTCAGACCCAGCCCTTTCAAGCATTGCGGAGATAATGGACATGTCCCTACGCCCCTTCATCGCTGGCCTGCTGCTGATCGCTAGCTTCAGCGCGATCGCCGACACCCGCGTCATCACCCTGCAAAACCGCACCAGCGCCGATTTGCTGCCCATCGCGCAGAACTTTATCGGCAAAAACGGCAAAGTCAGCGCCTATGGCAACCAACTGATCGTCGAGGCAGGCGCCTCGAAAATCCAGAACCTCGAAGACCTGCTTGCGCAACTCGACACACCCGCCCGGCGCCTGCTGATCACGGTCGATACCAGTGACAACAACCTGGCCACTAATGATCCGGACACCCGGGTGATCAGCACCGCCAGCCGCGACGGCGGCACCCAGCAAATCCAGACCAGCGAAGGCACCCCGGCATTTATCCAGACCGGCCAGAGCGTACCGCTGACCAGCACCCAGACCGACGCCTACGGCCGCTTGCTCACCCAGACCGACTACCGCAACGTCACCCGGGGTTTTTACGTCACCGCCAGCGTCACAGGTGAAACGGTACACCTGGCGATCAGTACGACTCGCGATCGCATGAGCCAGGAGCAACCCGATGTAGTGAGCACGCAAAGTACCGACACACAAGTCAGCGGCCCTCTGGGGCAATGGATAACCGTGGCGGGCAACAACGCTCTTAACCAGACTGACAATCCGCCGCAAACCCGCAGCTACTCTACGCAAAGCCGGGATGACATGACCATTCGGGTCAAAGTCGATGTACTCGACCAAAAGGGCCAAAACTGACCGACGAGTCGTTTTTCGCAAATTATGTAGTGTTATAAAAAAAGCACTACAAAACATTTGACGCCTCAAAAATGCAAAGGCATGATGGCCCCGCTCCCGCTGATCAGAGGCCCCGCAAAGGCCCTGGGGCCTGTACTGCCCGTAGCGAGCCGCCATTCACGCACTTATACAAACAACAGTGTTGTGTGCCTGGTGGAGCAACCATTTTTCAACCCAGACCTATGCGACGAGGTTTATCACCATGGCACTGACACGCGAACAGCAAATTGCAGCCCTTGAGAAAGACTGGGCCGAAAACCCACGCTGGAAAGGCGTGACTCGCGATTACTCCGCTGCTGACGTGGTCCGCCTGCGCGGCTCGGTTCAACCCGAGCACACCTTTGCAAAAATGGGTGCCGACAAGCTGTGGAAACTGGTGACACAGGGCGCACACCCGTCCTTCCGTCCTGAGAAAGATTTCGTCAACTGCATGGGCGCCCTGACCGGGGGCCAAGCGGTACAACAGGTTAAAGCCGGTATCCAGGCTATCTACCTGTCGGGTTGGCAAGTGGCGGCAGACAACAACTCTGCCGAATCCATGTACCCGGATCAGTCGCTGTACCCGGTGGACTCCGTTCCAACCGTGGTCAAGCGCATCAACAACTCATTCCGTCGTGCCGACCAGATTCAGTGGAAAGCCGGTAAAAACCCGGGCGACCAGGGTTATATCGACTACTTCGCACCGATCGTGGCTGACGCTGAAGCCGGTTTCGGCGGCGTACTCAACGCTTACGAGCTGATGAAAAGCATGATCGAAGCGGGCGCTGCAGGCGTTCACTTCGAAGACCAGCTGGCCTCGGTGAAAAAATGCGGTCACATGGGCGGCAAGGTACTGGTTCCGACCCAGGAAGCTGTGCAAAAACTGACAGCAGCACGTCTGGCAGCTGACGTTGCCGGTACGCCGACCATCATTCTGGCTCGTACCGACGCCAACGCGGCTGACCTGCTGACTTCCGATTGCGACCCGTACGACCAGCCATTCGTGACTGGCGAGCGCACCAAGGAAGGCTTCTATAAAGTACGTGCCGGCCTTGATCAAGCCATTGCCCGTGGCCTGGCTTACGCGCCGTATGCCGACCTGATCTGGTGCGAAACCGCCAAGCCGGATCTGGAAGAAGCGCGTCGCTTTGCCGAAGCAATCAAAAAGGAATACCCGGACCAGTTGCTGTCGTACAACTGCTCGCCTTCCTTCAACTGGAAGAAAAACCTGGACGACGCGACCATCGCCAAATTCCAGCGCGAGCTGTCGGCAATGGGCTACAAACACCAGTTCATCACCCTGGCGGGTATCCACAACATGTGGCACAGCATGTTCAACCTGGCGCACGACTACGCCCGCAACGACATGACCGCCTACGTGAAACTGCAAGAGCAGGAATTTGCTGACGCAGCCAAAGGCTACACCTTTGTGGCGCACCAGCAGGAAGTGGGCACTGGCTACTTCGACGACATGACCACCGTGATCCAGGGTGGTTCGTCTTCGGTTACCGCCCTGACCGGCTCTACAGAAGAAGAACAGTTCCACTGATAATGGAACCACGGCCATTGCCCAGCCTGTAAAGAACAAACGCAATGCCATGCCCATGACGCCCCGACTGGTTCGGGGCGTTTTTTTGCCCGGCGACTTGTTCACCCCTCCCCTGTGGGAGCGGGCTTGCTCGCGATGGCATCACCGCGCCTGCCTGGAGGACCGAGTTATCAGCATCGCGAGCAAGCCCGCTCCCACAGAAAGACATCCCGCTGCCCTGCCCATCCGACAAAACACTGACCCAGATCCATGCTTCGATCGCCAGACCGGGTTAAAAAGCCAAGTTCCAAACTTGCTAACAGCGCTTATATAAGCCAAGTTCTACAAGCCTGCGACATAGCGACACAACAAATAACCACTCAAACGATATTAATTATCATTACGAGTTGCTTTTGTTGAATACATGAACACTGAAAAACAAACACTGAAAAACGCTGTAACGCCCACAGTTCAAGGCCTGCATAGACATTGATGGAGGTTCTACAACTAAAGGACTGAATTAATTCATCTTAGAAAATTTACTTGCTGGGTGTTTAGCCATAAAATCCCGGCAATCAATAGCACTGCGACATAACGTCACTGCTTTATCACCTTTTCTAGCTCAGAGACCTTTGCTCTCTGTTAAGGATTTCCAGCATGCCCGAAGCGACAGGACTCATAGCCCACAACTGGGGCTTTGCCATTTTCCTTCTCGGCGTTGTCGGCCTCTGTGCCTTCATGCTTGGCGTCTCCAGCCTCCTTGGGTCAAAAGCCTGGGGTCGCAGCAAAAATGAACCGTTCGAGTCCGGCATGCTACCTACCGGTGGCGCCCGCTTGCGGCTCTCAGCCAAATTCTATCTGGTCGCGATGCTGTTCGTGATCTTCGATATCGAAGCCCTCTTTCTCTTTGCCTGGTCTGTGTCTGTTCGCGAAAGCGGCTGGACCGGATTCGTCGAAGCTCTCGTTTTCATAGCAATTCTGTTGGCAGGCCTTGTCTACCTATTTCGGGTGGGTGCTCTTGATTGGGCACCGGAAGCTCGTCGTAAGCGGCAGGCCAAGCTGAAACAATGAGGCTTTGGCGATGCAATACGAACTCACCAGGATCGACCCGGATGCTCCTAACGAGCAATACCCGATCGGCACACGGGAAACCGTTGCCGATCCGTTAGAAGATCAAGTCCACAAAAACATTTTCATGGGCAAGCTCGAAGACGTGCTGAACGGCACGGTCAACTGGGGACGTAAAAATTCCCTGTGGCCGTACAACTTCGGCCTGTCGTGCTGCTATGTGGAAATGACCACCGCCTTCACGGCGCCCCACGACATCGCGCGCTTTGGCGCCGAGGTTATCCGGGCTTCGCCGCGTCAGGCGGATTTCATGGTTATTGCCGGGACCTGCTTTATCAAGATGGCGCCGATCATCCAGCGTCTTTACGAGCAAATGCTTGAACCTAAATGGGTCATTTCCATGGGTTCGTGCGCCAACTCCGGTGGCATGTACGACATCTACTCCGTGGTTCAAGGGGTCGACAAGTTCTTGCCTGTGGACGTTTACGTACCCGGCTGCCCGCCCCGCCCTGAGGCTTTTCTGCAAGGCTTGATGCTCTTGCAAGAGTCGATTGGCCAGGAGCGTCGCCCACTTTCCTGGGTCGTTGGCGAACAAGGCGTGTACCGCGCCGAGATGCCATCGCAAAAGGAACAGCGCCGCGAACAGCGTATTCAGGTAACCAACCTGCGCAGCCCCGACGAAGTCTGATCCAGCGCCGTTTCTACTCAATAGAACGAATCACTGGCTTCATTCTTTACGTTGACCGAAAGCGATAAAAAACCATGACTGCAGGCTCCGCTCTGTACATCCCGCCTTACAAGGCTGACGACCAAGATGTGGTTGTCGAACTCAACACCCGTTTTGGCCCTGAGGCGTTCACCGCCCAGGCCACGCGCACCGGCATGCCGGTGCTTTGGGTTAGCCGCGCAAAACTGGTCGAAGTACTGACCTTCCTGCGCAACCTGCCAAAACCCTACGTCATGCTCTATGACCTGCACGGTGTGGACGAACGTCTGCGTACCAAGCGTCAGGGCCTGCCATCGGGTGCAGACTTCACCGTCTTCTACCACCTGATGTCGCTGGAACGTAACAGCGACGTCATGATCAAGGTGGCCCTGTCTGAAAAAGACCTGAGTGTCCCTACCGTGACCGGTATCTGGCCGAACGCCAACTGGTACGAGCGTGAAGTCTGGGACATGTTCGGCATCGATTTCAAAGGCCACCCGCACCTGTCGCGCATCATGATGCCGCCAACCTGGGAAGGTCACCCGCTGCGCAAGGACTTCCCGGCCCGTGCTACCGAGTTCGATCCGTACAGCCTGACCCTGGCCAAGGTGCAGCTGGAAGAGGAAGCCGCGCGCTTCCGCCCGGAAGACTGGGGCATGAAACGCTCCGGTGAAAACGAGGACTACATGTTCCTCAACCTGGGGCCGAACCACCCTTCGGCTCACGGTGCCTTCCGCATCATCCTGCAGCTGGACGGTGAAGAGATCGTCGACTGCGTGCCTGACGTCGGTTACCACCACCGTGGCGCCGAGAAAATGGCCGAACGCCAGTCCTGGCACAGCTTCATCCCGTACACCGACCGTATCGACTACCTCGGCGGCGTGATGAACAACCTGCCGTACGTGCTCTCGGTCGAGAAGCTGGCCGGTATCAAAGTGCCTGACCGGGTCGACACCATCCGCATCATGATGGCCGAATTCTTCCGTATCACCAGCCACCTGCTGTTCCTGGGTACCTATATCCAGGACGTGGGCGCCATGACCCCGGTGTTCTTCACGTTCACCGACCGTCAGCGCGCTTACAAGGTGATCGAGGCCATCACCGGTTTCCGTCTGCACCCGGCCTGGTACCGCATCGGCGGCGTTGCCCACGACCTGCCGAACGGCTGGGATCGCCTGGTCAAGGAGTTCATCGACTGGATGCCCAAGCGTCTGGACGAGTACCAGAAAGCTGCTCTGGACAACAGCATCCTGCGTGGTCGTACCATCGGCGTTGCCGCCTACAACACCAAAGAGGCCCTGGAATGGGGCGTCACCGGTGCCGGCCTGCGCTCCACCGGTTGTGACTTCGATATCCGCAAGGCGCGCCCGTATTCCGGCTACGAGAACTTCGAATTCGAAGTCCCGCTGGCAGCCAACGGCGATGCCTACGATCGTTGCATCGTGCGCGTCGAAGAAATGCGCCAGAGCCTGAAAATCATCGAGCAGTGCATGCGCAACATGCCGGCCGGCCCGTACAAGGCGGATCACCCGCTGACCACACCGCCGCCTAAAGAACGCACGCTGCAGCATATCGAGACCTTGATCACGCACTTCCTGCAAGTTTCGTGGGGCCCGGTGATGCCGGCCAACGAATCCTTCCAGATGATCGAAGCGACCAAGGGCATCAACAGTTATTACCTGACGAGCGATGGCGGCACCATGAGCTACCGCACCCGGATTCGCACCCCAAGCTTCCCGCACCTGCAACAGATCCCTTCGGTGATCAAAGGTGAAATGGTCGCGGACTTGATTGCGTACCTGGGTAGTATCGATTTCGTTATGGCCGACGTGGACCGCTAAGCATGAACAGCACGCTTATCCAGACAGACCGTTTCGCCCTGAGCGAAACCGAGCGCTCGGCCATCGAGCATGAGATGCATCACTACGAAGACCCGCGCGCGGCGTCGATCGAAGCCCTGAAGATCGTTCAGAAGGAACGCGGCTGGGTGCCGGACGGCGCGATTTACGCCATCGGCGAACTGCTGGGCATCCCTGCCAGCGACGTTGAAGGCGTGGCTACGTTCTACAGCCAGATCTTCCGTCAGCCGGTCGGCCGCCACATCATCCGCGTGTGCGACAGCATGGTCTGCTACATCGGTGGCCACGAATCCGTGGTCGGCGAAATCCAGAACAAGCTGGGCATCGGCCTCGGTCAGACCACCCCGGACGGCCGCTTTACGCTGCTGCCGGTGTGCTGCCTGGGCAACTGCGACAAGGCGCCGGCGTTGATGATCGACGACGACACATTCGGTGACGTGCAGCCTGCTGGCGTCGCCACGTTGTTGGAGGCCTACCCATGAGCCTGACTTCTTTCGGCCCTGCCAACCTGATCAAGCGTTCGGCAGAAACCCACCCCCTGACCTGGCGTCTGCGTGACGACGGCGAGCCGGTATGGCTTGACGAGTACCAGGCCAAGGACGGCTACGCCGCTGCGCGCAAGGCCTTCGCCGACATGGCCCAGGACGATATCGTCCAGACCGTGAAAGACGCCGGCCTCAAGGGTCGCGGCGGTGCCGGCTTCCCGACGGGTGTGAAGTGGGGGCTGATGCCCAAAGACGAATCCATGAACATCCGTTACCTGTTGTGTAACGCCGATGAAATGGAACCCAACACCTGGAAAGACCGCATGCTGATGGAGCAACTGCCCCATCTGCTGATCGAAGGCATGCTGATCAGTGCCCGCGCACTGAAAACCTACCGCGGCTATATCTTCCTGCGTGGCGAATACACCACTGCAGCGGTGCATCTGCGCCGTGCCGTCGAAGAAGCCAAGGCAGCCGGCCTGCTGGGCAAGAATATCCTCGGTTCGGGTTTCGACTTCGAACTGTTCGTGCACACCGGCGCCGGGCGTTACATCTGCGGTGAAGAAACCGCACTGATCAACTCCCTCGAAGGCCGTCGCGCCAACCCGCGCTCCAAGCCGCCGTTCCCGGCCGCTGTGGGCGTATGGGGCAAGCCGACCTGCGTGAACAACGTGGAAACCCTGTGCAACGTACCGGCCATCATCGGCAACGGCGTTGACTGGTACAAATCCCTCGCCCGCGAAGGCAGCGAAGACCACGGCACCAAGCTGATGGGCTTCTCCGGCAAAGTGAAGAACCCTGGCCTGTGGGAACTGCCATTCGGCGTGACCGCTCGCGAGCTGTTCGAAGACTACGCCGGCGGCATGCGCGACGGCTTCAAGCTCAAGTGCTGGCAGCCAGGCGGCGCCGGTACCGGCTTCCTGTTGCCCGAGCACCTGGACGCACAAATGTATGCCGGCGGCATCGCCAAGGTTGGCACCCGTATGGGTACTGGCCTGGCCATGGCCGTGGACGACAGCGTCAACATGGTCTCCTTGCTGCGCAACATGGAACAGTTCTTTGCCCGTGAGTCGTGCGGCTTCTGCACCCCTTGCCGTGATGGTCTGCCGTGGAGCGTCAAGCTGCTGATGGCGATCGAACACGGCGAAGGTCAGCCTGGCGATATCGAGACCCTGCTGGGTCTGGTCGGTTTCCTCGGCCCTGGCAAGACGTTCTGTGCTCACGCACCGGGCGCCGTGGAACCGTTGGGCAGCGCGATCAAGTACTTCCGTCCAGAGTTCGAAGCCGGTATTGCGCAAGCAAAACCCGGTGTTCCACCTCTGGCACGCCCGATTGTTATCGGCGCGTAACGCTCTGAATGAAGGGGGTCCGTGCCCCCTTCTGATCGTTCGATAACGCCGTAAGGCTGGGTTGCTTCGAACGCATAACAAGATTCCATTAGCCACGCCCGCTGACACCGGGCCAACGAAGACCTTTGAACCATGGCCACTATCCACGTAGACGGCAAAGATCTCGAAGTCGATGGGGCAGACAACCTGTTACAGGCATGTCTGTCGCTGGGCCTCGATATCCCGTATTTCTGCTGGCACCCTGCCCTGGGCAGTGTTGGCGCCTGCCGCCAATGCGCCGTCAAGCAGTACACCGACGAGAACGACAAGCGTGGTCGTATCGTCATGTCATGCATGACTCCGGCCACCGACGGTAGCTGGATTTCCATCGACGACGAAGAAGCGAAAGTGTTTCGCGCCAGCGTTGTTGAATGGCTGATGACCAACCACCCGCACGACTGTCCTGTGTGCGAAGAGGGCGGCCACTGCCATCTGCAAGACATGACCGTGATGACCGGCCACAACGAGCGCCGTTATCGCTTCACCAAGCGTACTCACCAGAACCAGGAACTCGGCCCGTTCATTTCCCACGAAATGAACCGCTGCATCGCCTGCTATCGCTGTGTGCGTTTCTATAAAGACTACGCGGGCGGCACTGACCTCGGTGTATTCGGCGCCCACGACAACGTGTACTTCGGTCGCGTTGAAGACGGCGTGCTCGAAAGCGAGTTCTCGGGCAACCTCACAGAAGTCTGCCCGACCGGTGTGTTCACCGACAAAACTCACTCCGAGCGTTACAACCGCAAATGGGACATGCAGTTTGCACCAAGCATCTGCCACGGTTGTTCCAGCGGCTGCAACATCAGCCCGGGCGAGCGTTACGGTGAACTGCGTCGCATCGAAAACCGTTTCAACGGTTCGGTTAACCAGTACTTCCTGTGTGACCGTGGCCGTTTTGGCTATGGCTACGTCAACCGCACCGACCGCCCACGTCAGCCATTGTTGGCCGACGGCAGCAAACTGAGCGTTGACGCTGCACTGGATAAAGCCGCCGATCTGTTGCGCGGTCGTAACATCGTCGGTATCGGATCGCCGCGCGCCAGCCTCGAAAGCAACTACGCGTTGCGCGAGCTGGTCGGTGCCGAGCACTTCTACTCGGGTATCGAAGCCGGTGAGCTGGAGCGCATCCGCCTGGTGCTGCAAGTCTTGAAAGACAGCCCGCTGCCCGTCCCGAACATGCGCGAGATCGAAGATCACGACGCCATCTTCGTACTGGGTGAAGACCTGACCCAGACCGCCGCCCGTATGGCGCTGTCGCTGCGTCAGTCGGTCAAGGGCAAAGCTGAAGAAATGGCCGACGCCATGCACGTTCAGCCGTGGCTCGACGCTGCGGTGAAAAACATCGGTCAGCACGCGCTGAACCCGCTGTTTATTGCCAGCCTGGCTGAAACCAAGCTCGACGACGTGGCTGAAGAATGCGTACACGCTGCGCCGGATGACCTGGCCCGTATCGGTTTCGCCGTGGCTCACGCCATCGACGCCAGCGCCCCTGCCGTTGCCGGCCTGGACGCTGAAGCCCTGGAGCTGGCCAAACGCATCGCCGACGCCCTGCTTGCAGCCAAACGCCCATTGATCATTGCCGGTACCTCGCTGGGCTCCAAGGCCCTGATCGAAGCCGCAGGTAACATCGCCAAGGCGCTGCACCTGCGTGAGAAAGCCGGCTCCATCAGCCTGGTCGTGCCGGAAGCCAACAGCCTCGGTCTGGCCATGCTCGGCGGCGAATCGGTAGACGCTGCATTGCAAGCAGTGATCGACGGTAAAGCAGACGCCATCGTGGTACTGGAAAACGATCTGTTTACCCGTGTCGATGCGGTCAAGGTCAACGCAGCACTGGACGCGGCCAAAGTGGTGATCGTTGCCGATCATCAGAAGACCGCAACCACCGACCGTGCCGATCTGGTTCTGCCAGCGGCAAGCTTTGCTGAAGGCGACGGTACGTTGGTGAGTCAGGAAGGTCGTGCCCAACGCTTCTTCCAGGTGTTCGAGCCGCGCTACCTCGATTCGAGCAACTTGATCCACGAAGGCTGGCGCTGGTTGCACGCCCTGCGCAGCACCCTGCTGAACAAGGCGGTTGACTGGACCCTGCTCGATCACGTGACACAGCAAACAGCGGCAAGCACGCCAGAACTGGCCGGCATCGTTGATGCGGCACCGTCGGCAGCATTCCGTATCAAAGGCATGAAGCTGGCGCGCGAACCTTTGCGCTACAGCGGCCGTACTGCCATGCGCGCCAATATCAGCGTGCACGAACCGCGCACCCCGCAAGACCCGGACACCGCATTCGCCTTCTCCATGGAAGGTTACTCGGGCTCCGTCGAACCGCGCCAACAAGTGCCGTTCGCCTGGTCGCCGGGCTGGAACTCGCCACAAGCCTGGAACAAGTTCCAGGACGAAGTGGGTGGTCATATCCGTGCGGGCGACCCGGGCATCCGCCTGATCGAAAGCAAGGGCGACTCGCTGAATTGGTTCGCCAGCATTCCGGGCGCGTTCAACCCGGCTCGCGGCACCTGGCAAGTCGTGCCGTTCTACCATCTGCTGGGCAGCGAAGAGAACTCTTCGAAAGCCGCACCGGTGCAAGAACGCATTCCAGCCGCTTATATCGCACTGGCCAAATCCGAAGCCGACCGCCTGGGTGTCAACGATGGCGCCCTGCTCAGCCTCAACGTTGCCGGTGTGACCCTACGTCTGCCACTGCGTATCAATGAAGAGCTGGGTGCAGGCCTGGTAGCACTGCCAGCAGGCCTGGCCGGTATCCCGCCAGCGATCTTTGGCCTTACCGTTGACGGTTTGCAGGAGGCAGCCCAATGACCTGGTTTACGCCTGAAGTGATCGACGTGATTATCTCGGTGGTCAAAGCCGTGGTAATCCTGCTCGCCGTAGTGGTGTGCGGCGCGCTGCTGAGCTGGGTTGAACGTCGCCTGCTGGCCCTGTGGCAGGACCGTTACGGTCCGAACCGCGTGGGCCCGTTCGGTGCGTTCCAGATCGCAGCCGACATGATCAAGATGTTCTTCAAGGAAGACTGGACCCCACCGTTTGCCGACAAGGCGATTTTCACCCTGGCGCCGGTTGTGGCCATGAGTGCCTTGCTGATCGCCTTTGCGATTATCCCGATCACCCCGACCTGGGGCGTGGCGGATCTGAACGTCGGTATCCTGTTCTTCTTCGCCATGGCCGGTCTGTCGGTCTATGCGGTGCTGTTCGCCGGCTGGTCGAGCAACAACAAGTTCGCCCTTCTGGGTGCCTTGCGTGCCTCGGCGCAAACCGTGTCCTACGAAGTGTTCATGGGCCTGGCGCTGATGGGCATCGTGGTGCAGGTTGGCTCGTTCAACATGCGCGACATCGTTGAATATCAAGCGCAGAACCTGTGGTTCATCATCCCGCAGATCTTCGGTTTCCTGACCTTCTTTATCGCTGGCGTGGCCGTGACTCACCGTCACCCCTTCGACCAGCCGGAAGCGGAACAGGAACTGGCCGATGGTTACCACATTGAATACGCCGGCATGAAATGGGGCATGTTCTTCGTGGGTGAGTACATCGGGATCGTGTTGATCTCGGCGTTGCTGGTGACTTTGTTCTTCGGTGGCTGGCACGGACCTTTCGGTCTGCTGCCCCAGATTCCGTTTATCTGGTTCGCTCTGAAGACCGCGTTTTTCATCATGATCTTCATCCTGCTGCGCGCTTCCATTCCGCGCCCACGGTATGACCAAGTGATGGACTTCAGCTGGAAGTTCTGCCTGCCGCTGACCCTGATCAATCTGCTGGTGACCGCCGCAGTCGTGTTGTTGAACACGCCTGCCGGCGCGGTTCAGTGAGGATAGAGACCCATGTTCAAGTATCTGTTTGACATCGTGCATGGCACCTACACCCAGCTTCGCAGCTTGGTGATGGTGTTTGGCCATGCCTTCCGCAAGCGTGACACGCTGCAGTATCCGGAAGAACCGGTGTACTTGCCGCCGCGCTACCGTGGCCGGATTGTCCTGACCCGCGACCCGGACGGCGAAGAGCGCTGTGTAGCCTGCAACCTGTGCGCCGTGGCGTGCCCGGTCGGCTGCATCTCGCTGCAAAAAGCCGAAACCGAAGATGGCCGTTGGTACCCGGAGTTCTTCCGCATCAACTTCTCACGCTGCATTTTTTGCGGCCTGTGTGAGGAAGCCTGCCCGACCACCGCGATCCAGCTGACACCGGATTTCGAGATGGCCGAGTTCAAACGTCAGGATCTGGTGTACGAGAAAGAAGATCTGCTGATCTCCGGTCCCGGTAAGAACCCTGATTACAACTTCTATCGTGTTGCGGGTATGGCCGTGGAAGGCAAGCCGAAAGGCGCTGCCCAGAACGAAGCCGAGCCGATCAACGTGAAGAGCTTGCTGCCTTAAGGAAGAACGATGGAATTCGCTTTCTATTTCGCATCGGGTGTCGCTGTCGTGTCCACGCTACGCGTGATCACCAACACCAACCCTGTGCACGCCCTGCTCTACCTGATTATTTCGCTGATTGCCGTGGCGATGACGTTCTTTAGCCTGGGCGCACCCTTTGCCGGTGTGCTCGAAGTGATCGCCTACGCCGGTGCCATCATGGTGCTGTTTGTGTTCGTGGTGATGATGCTCAACCAGGGCCCCGCCTCGGTGACGCAAGAACGCCACTGGCTCAAGCCGGGCATCTGGATCGGGCCGAGCATTCTGTCCGCCATCCTGCTGGCCGAATTGCTGTACGTGCTGTTCGCTCACCCGAGCGGTGCGGCAATCGGTCAAACCACCATCGATGCAAAAGCCGTGGGCATCAGCCTGTTCGGTCCGTATCTGCTGGTGGTCGAACTCGCCTCGATGCTGCTGCTTGCTGCAGCTGTGACGGCGTTCCACTTGGGCCGCACTGAGGCGAAGGAGCAATAACATGCCAGGAATACCTCTCGAACATGGTTTGGCCGTTGCCGGCATCCTGTTCTGCCTCGGTCTGGTTGGCCTGATGGTACGTCGCAACATTCTCTTCGTATTGATGAGTCTGGAAATCATGATGAACGCCGCTGCTCTGGCCTTCATCGTTGCCGGTGCACGCTGGGCGCAGCCGGATGGACAGGTCATGTTCATCCTGGTGATCACCCTGGCAGCCGCCGAGGCCAGTATCGGCCTGGCGATCCTGCTGCAGCTGTATCGCCGCTTCCATACGCTTGATATCGATGCTGCCAGTGAGATGCGCGGATGAACCTTCTCTTTCTGACTTTCGTATTCCCCCTGATCGGCTTTTTGCTGCTGTCGTTCTCCCGTGGACGCTTCAGCGAAAACCTCTCGGCGCTGATCGGCGTCGGCTCCATTGGCCTGTCGGCCATCGTGGCCGCGTTTGTGATCTGGCAATTCAATGTCGCACCACCACCGGGCGGCGAGTACACCCAGGTACTGTGGCAGTGGATCTCGGTAGAAGGCTTCAAGCCCAACTTCGCCCTGCACCTGGACGGCCTGTCGGTCACCATGCTCGGTGTCGTGGTCGGCGTGGGCTTTCTGATCCATGTCTTCGCCTCGTGGTACATGCGCGGTGAAGACGGCTACTCGCGTTTCTTTGCCTACACCAACCTGTTTATCGCCAGCATGCTGTTCCTGATCCTGGCCGATAACCTGCTGTTCGTGTACTTCGGCTGGGAAGGCGTGGGCCTGTGCTCGTACCTGTTGATCGGTTTCTACTACAGCAACCGCAACAACGGCAACGCGGCACTCAAAGCCTTTATCGTGACCCGTGTCGGCGACGTGTTCCTGGCCATCGGCCTGTTTATCCTGTTCCAGCAACTGGGCACGCTGAACATCAAGGAACTGCTGGTGCTGGCACCGCAGAAGTTCCAGGCCGGTGATTTCTGGATCGTGCTGGCAACCCTGATGCTGCTGGGTGGTGCTGTCGGTAAATCCGCGCAACTGCCGCTGCAAACCTGGCTGGCAGACGCGATGGCCGGCCCTACCCCGGTTTCGGCACTGATCCACGCCGCAACCATGGTAACCGCCGGTGTGTACCTGATTGCCCGTACCCACGGCCTGTTCACCCTGGCACCTGAAGTGCTGCACCTGGTGGGCATCGTCGGCGGTGTGACCCTGGTACTGGCCGGTTTCGCCGCACTGGTACAAACCGACATCAAACGTATCCTTGCCTACTCGACCATGAGCCAGATCGGCTACATGTTCCTGGCATTGGGCGTGGGTGCCTGGGACGGCGCGATCTTCCACCTGATGACCCACGCCTTCTTCAAGGCGCTGCTGTTCCTTGCCTCCGGTGCGGTCATCGTTGCCTGCCATCACGAGCAGAACATCTTCAAGATGGGCGGCCTGTGGAAAAAACTGCCATTGGCCTACGCCAGCTTTATCGTCGGTGGCGCGGCGCTGTCTGCCTTGCCATTGCTGACGGCCGGTTTCTACTCCAAGGACGAAATCCTCTGGGAAGCCTTCGCCAGCGGTAACAACGAACTGTTGTATGCCGGTCTGGTCGGTGCGTTCATGACCTCGCTGTACACCTTCCGCCTGATCTTCGTCACGTTCCACGGTGAAGCCAAGACTGAAGCCCATGCAGGCCACGGCGTGACCTACTGGCTGCCACTGAGCGTGCTGATCGTACTGTCGACTTTTATCGGCGCCATGATCACCCCGCCACTGGCCGGTGTACTGCCACAAAGCGTTGGCCATGCTGGCGGTGAAGCCAAGCACAGCCTGGAAATCGCCTCGGGTGCCATCGCCCTGGCCGGTATCCTGCTGGCTGCCCTGCTGTACCTGGGCAAGCGTCGCTTTGTAAGCGCCGTCGCCAACAGCGGCATCGGTCGCTTCCTGTCAGCCTGGTGGTTCGCTGCCTGGGGCTTCGACTGGCTGTACGACAAACTGTTCGTCAAACCGTACCTGTTGATCTGCCGCTTGCTGGCCAAAGATCCTCTGGACCAGACCATTGGTTTGATCCCGAAGATGGCCAAGGCCGGGCATAACGCCCTGAGCCGCAGCGAAACCGGTCAACTGCGTTGGTACGCTGCATCCATGGCCGCCGGTGCTGTACTGGTCATGGGCGCCATCGTGCTGGTAGCGGTCTGATATGAACCTTCGACTTTGCGAAAGGAATTGAGCCCGTCATGATTCTGCCTTGGCTAATCCTGATCCCCTTTATCGGCGGCCTGCTGTGCTGGCTGGGTGAGCGCTTCGGCTCTACCCTGCCACGCTGGATTGCGTTGCTGACCATGTCCCTTGAGCTTGCCCTCGGCCTTTGGCTGTGGTCCCAGGGGAACTACTCATTTGCACCGGCGCCTGGCGCCGACCCGACCTGGGCCCTTGAGTTCCAGCACACCTGGATTGCCCGCTTCGGTATCAGCGTGCACCTGGCGCTGGACGGCCTGTCGCTGCTGATGATCCTGCTCACCGGCTTGCTCGGTGTGCTGTCGGTGCTGTGTTCGTGGAAAGAAATTCAGCGTCACGTGGGCTTCTTCCACCTGAACCTGATGTGGATCCTGGGCGGTGTGGTTGGCGTGTTCCTCGCCATCGACCTGTTCATGTTCTTCTTCTTCTGGGAAATGATGCTGGTGCCGATGTATTTCCTCATCGCGCTCTGGGGTCATAGCTCGTCGGACGGCAAGAAAACCCGTATCTACGCCGCCACCAAGTTCTTCATCTTCACTCAGGCTTCCGGCCTGATCATGCTGGTGGCGATCCTGGGTCTGGTGCTGGTCAACTTCAACAACACCGGCGTGATTACCTTCAGCTACGCCGAGTTGCTGAAAACCAAGATGTCGCTCACCACCGAGTACATCCTGATGCTGGGCTTCTTCATTGCTTTCGCCGTGAAGCTGCCGGTCGTACCGTTCCACTCCTGGCTGCCGGATGCTCACGCACAGGCACCTACCGCAGGTTCTGTGGACCTGGCCGGTATCCTGTTGAAGACCGCTGCGTATGGTTTGCTGCGTTTCGCCTTGCCGCTGTTCCCGAATGCCTCGGCCGAGTTTGCGCCGATCGCCATGACCCTGGGTCTGATCGGGATTTTCTACGGTGCTTTCCTGGCGTTCGCACAAACCGATATCAAGCGTCTGATCGCGTTCTCCAGCGTTTCCCATATGGGTTTCGTGCTGATCGGTATCTACTCCGGCAGCCAGCTGGCCCTGCAAGGCGCCGTGATCCAGATGTTGGCCCACGGTGTTTCGGCAGCTGCGCTGTTTATCCTCAGCGGCCAGTTGTATGAGCGTCTGCATACCCGTGACATGCGTGAAATGGGTGGTTTGTGGTCCAAGATCGCTTACCTGCCGGCCATTAGCCTGTTCTTCGCGGCGGCGTCCCTGGGCTTGCCGGGCACCGGCAACTTTGTCGGCGAGTTCCTGATCCTGATTGGCTCGTTTGCCAGCTTCCCTTGGGTCACCGCGATCGCCACAACCGGCCTGGTGTTTGGTTCGGTCTACTCGCTGATCATGATTCACCGTGCCTACTTCGGCCCATCCAAATCGGACGATGTACTGGCCGGTATGGATGCACGTGAACTGATCATGGTGCTCGGTCTGGCGGTACTGCTGGTGTTTATCGGCGTGTACCCACAACCGTTCCTCGATACCTCCGCTGCGACCATGCATGGCGTGCAGCAATGGCTCGGCACCGCCTTCACTCAACTCGCTTCGGCCCGGTAAGAGCGCTATGGAATTCACGATCCAACACTTTATCGCGCTTGCTCCACTGCTGATTACCAGCCTCACCGTTGTTGTGGTGATGCTGGCAATCGCGTGGCGCCGCAACCATTCACAGACCTTCCTGCTTTCGGTGGCGGGTCTTAACCTGGCCCTGTTGTCGATCTTCCCGGCGTTGAAAGTTGTACCACTGGCTGTCACCCCGCTGTTGATGATGGACAACTTCGCCTATCTGTATATCGGCCTGATCCTGGTCGCGACCCTGGCCTGCGTCACCCTGGCGCACGCCTACCTGGGTGAAGGCGGCACGGGCTATCCGGGCAACCGCGAAGAGCTGTACCTGCTGATGCTGCTGGCAGCGACCGGCGGTATTGTGCTGGTCAGCGCGCAACACCTGGCCGGTTTGTTTATCGGTCTGGAACTGCTCTCGGTACCGGTTTACGGCCTCGTGGCCTATGCCTTCTTCAACAAGCGCTCCCTGGAAGCCGGCATCAAGTACATGGTGCTGTCGGCAGCCGGTTCCGCGTTCCTGTTGTTCGGCATGGCCTTGCTGTACGCCGAAGCCGGCAGCTTGAGTTTCAGCGGTATCGGTCACGCCCTGGCGGCCACTGGCGCTCCTAGCGCCATTGCCCAACTGGGCCTGGGCATGATGCTGGTGGGCCTGGCCTTCAAACTGTCGCTGGTGCCTTTCCACCTGTGGACGCCGGACGTATACGAAGGTGCTCCGGCGCCGGTCGCCGCGTTCCTGGCTACCGCGTCGAAAGTTGCCGTGTTTGCCGTGATGGTGCGTCTGTTCCAGATCACCCCATCGGCAACCACCGGTGTGATGAGCGATGTCCTGACCGTGATCGCGATTGCCTCGATCCTGTTCGGTAACTTGCTGGCACTGACCCAGAACAACCTCAAGCGTCTGCTGGGTTACTCGTCCATCGCTCACTTTGGCTACCTGCTGATCGCCCTGGTGGCGAGCAAGGGCATGGCCATGGAAGCCATCGGCGTGTACCTGATCACCTATGTGCTGACCAGCCTGGGTGCATTCGGTGTGATCACGTTGATGTCCTCGCCGTACAAAGGCCGTGACGCCGACGCCCTGTACGAGTACCGCGGCCTGTTCTGGCGTCGTCCGTACCTGACTGCGGTGATGACCGTGATGATGCTGTCGCTGGCGGGTATCCCGCTGACCGCCGGCTTTATCGGCAAGTTCTACATCATTGCCACCGGTGTTGAAGCTCACCAATGGTGGCTGGTGGGTTCCCTGATCCTGGGTAGCGCCATTGGCGTGTTCTACTACCTGCGTGTGATGGTGACCCTGTACCTGGTCGAGCCGAAACTGCATCGCCACGATGCACCGCTGAACTGGGAACAGAAAGCGGGCGGCGTGATGCTGCTGGCGGTCTCGGTACTGGTGTTCTTCCTGGGTGTCTACCCGCAGCCGATGCTGCAGCTGGTGCAACAGGCAACCCTGGGCCTGGTTGGCTAAGCGTTAGCGGCTGTACCCAAAACCCCGTGGAGGCCTGGCCTTCACGGGGTTTTTTGTTGCACCACAAATCATGTGGAAGTTGTAAATACTCAGGATTTCTATGCGACGCTAAACCTGTGGGAGCTGGCTTGCCTGCGATGCAGACGGCGCGGTGTTACGGTAAGTAAACGTTGCAAAACAACTGACCCACAGCGTACATATCCAGCATCCGCGTCCAACTGAAATAGTGGTTTCGCCCTTACGGCGAGTCCCTTTTTGAAGGACCAAAAAGGAACCAAAAAGTCCTCGCCCTACCATACGGCCGCCTCGCCCAGGCTCGCCGGTGCCCTCACTCCGGCACTGTTATGGGGGCACGCCGCGACGGGCCATCCATGGCCCATCGCGGTTGGCGCGGCGTCCTGCCGCGCCACCCCCATAACAGCACCTGCGTTCGGCCTTCTGTGAGGGGCATTCACGTCGCTTGGCTAATCGAGTGGCCACAGCAAAAGCAAAGGCAAAGGCAAAGGCAAAGGCAAAACCTTGTCGTAGCGAGCAGGCTCGATGTTGAAGTTCTCTTGCTCGCGCCGAAGCGGCCTACAAAAAAGGCGACCCGAAGGTCGCCTTATTGTTCATTCACTCAAACGTTGCAGATCAGAAATCGTGATCGGCGTTGTCCGGGTTCAGGTCGCTGATGCCCAGCTTGCCAGCGGCTTGCTCGATGGCTCCGGTCTGCTTGACCAGGGCAGCGATGGCATCACGCACAACCTGGTTGCCCGCAGCGTTGTCAGCTGCGATCAACTGGTCGTAGTGCTCGCCCTTGTTGGCGCGGTCAACCATGACCTGGATCTTGGCTTCGGTGTCGGCCAGATCGGATTTGAGCGTGGCGTCGGTAGCCGGGTCAATGACCACCACCAGCGACGACAGGCTTGGGCCGGTCATTTTTGTGCCGTCAGCACGCACGTACTCACCCAGATACACGTTGCGAATGCCCTTGGCATCGTAGAAGTGCGAGTTGTGGGTGTTGTCGCTGAAGCAGTCCTGCTCGTCTTCAGGGGAGTTGGCTTCCAGGGACACTTTCATCCGCTCGCCGGCCAGTTCGCCCAGCGACAGGCTGCCCATGCCGAACAGCATTTTGCGCAGGCCGTTTTGTACCGGCTCGGCTTCCAGCGTGGCGCGGTAGTTGTCAGCCACGTTTGGTGCCCAGTTGCCGACCATTTCGTTGAGGTCGTTGACCAGCAGTTGGGTCACGGCTTTCAGATAGGCGCGACGACGATCGTTATGACCACCGGTGGCGCCTTCGCCTTCCAGATAGTCCGAAGCAGGACGGTTGCCTGCACCCGGGCCCGTACCATTGAGGTCCTGGCCCCACAGCAGGAATTCGATGGCGTGGTAGCCGGTGGCTACGTTGGCTTCGGAGCCACCCAGCTCGTTGAGGCTGGCCAGGGTTTCAGGGGTGATTTCGGTTACGTCGACCTTGTCTTCACCAATCTGGATCTGGGGGTTGGCGATGATGTTGGCGTTGGCACCCGGGTTGCCCAGTGCGCCGGCGTAGTTGGCGTCAACGTAGTCGATCAGGCCTTCGTCCAGGGGCCAGGCATTCACCTGGCCTTCCCAGTCATCGATGATGGTGTTACCGAAGCGGAACACTTCGCTCTGCAGGTAAGGCACGCGAGCTTCAACCCAGGCGGCACGGGCAGCTTTGAGGGTCTCGTCGTTGGGCTTGGCCAGGAATGCATCGATGGCGGTTTGCAGTTTCTTGGCAGTGCTTTCGGCGTCGCTGTACACGGCGTGAACCATGTCGGCGTAATGGGCAACGACGGCCTTGGCGGCAGCTTCGTCGACTTTTGCCGCCGTGATGTCAGTGGCAGGCGTCGCGGTAATGGTGGCGGCTGCTGGCGTAGGGGTTGCTGCGGTTTTTTCCTTGTCCTTGTCGCCACAGCCGGCGAGTGAGATAGCAATGGCCAGCAGACTGGCGGTAGCCAGAGGCATACGAATCATGGCGAAAATCCTGCTTCGAGAGGTGGGACAAGCGTGCGGCTGCACGCGAAACTGCCACATGATGCGAAAGATATGCATTTTCTGTAAAGGGCTACTGTTGGAAATATTTCTTATTTACTTCAGCTCTGCCCCGGGTCTTTCGTGAATCTCGAAATAAGGACTTACATAATGACGGCCTTGTTACGTCGGGCCTGCTTGAGATAAGCCACCAGCTCCCGTGCCCCAAGGGGTTTGCTGTACAGGTAACCCTGGCCTTCATGGCAGCCCTCGGCGATCACATAGGCTTCCTGTTCGACCGTTTCGACACCTTCGGCGATGACCTGCATGCCAAGGCTTTTACCGAGCTGGATGATGGCGCGCACGATGGTGGCATCGTCACCGTCATCGATGAGGTCCTGCACAAAGCTTTTATCAATCTTGATTTTGTCCAGCGGCAGGCTTTTGAGGTAACTCAGGGATGAATAACCGGTACCGAAATCATCAATCGCAATCAATGCACCGGAGCGTCGCAGGCTCAGCAGGTGCTGGGCAGCGGTGCTGATGTCTTTCATCAGGCTGGTTTCAGTCACTTCCAGCTCAAGGCTGCGCGGGGCCAGGCGGTGGCGTTGCAGCAGGTTGTTGACCACCCGGGGCAGGTCTATGTGGTGCAACTGCACGGTGGACAGGTTGACGGCCATGCGCAATTCACTGAAACCCAGGTCGTGCCATTCGCGCAGCTGGCCGCAGGCCTGGTCCAGCGCCCATTCGCCAATGGCAATGATGCTGCCGTTTTTCTCGGCCAGCGGAATAAACAGGTCGGGCGGCACCATGCCGTGCTCCGGATGCTGCCAGCGCAGCAGGGCTTCTACGCCGACCACGCGGTGATCGCTGTAGCGGATCTGCGGTTGATAGACCAGGTAAAGCTGGTTGCACAGCAGGGCTTCGCGCAGGTCTTTTTCCAGTTCGCGCATGCGTCGCATCTCGCGGTCGACGCTGGCGATATAAAACTGATAACGGCTGCGCGAATAGCTTTTGGCCAGGGTCATGGTCTGTTCGGCTTTTTGCAGCAACTGCTCGGTGGTATCGCCGTCTTCAGGGAACAGGGTGATGCCGATGGTGGCGCGCAGGCGGATATTTTGCTGGTCAAGGCTGAACGGCGATTCGAGGTCGTCGAGAATGCTCTGGGCCAGTTCGGCAGCCTCATAGGGCTGTTCGATATGGGCCTGCACCAGGGCAAATTGATCGCCGCCCAGACGGCCAAGCGCACCGAGGCTGCCGCTGTGGGCGCGCAAACGGTCGGCCAGGGCCTGGAGCAACTGGTCGCCGGTTTGATAACCAAACTGTTCGTTGATGCCCTTGAAGTCGTCCAGGCCCACGCACAGCACGGCGACACGGCGTTGCAGGCGGCCGGCATCGGTGAGGATCTTGCCCAGTTGCCCCTGCAATTGCTGGCGGTTGGGCAGGCCGGTCAAAAAGTCGTACTGGGCCATGCGCAGCAACGAACTTTCGGCTTCGTGACGCAAACGGTTGTTGCGCTCGATCGAGGCCAGCAACTGGTTGGATGTATTGACCCACACCCCTAGCTCGTTGTGCTCGTGGCCCTTGAGCAGAGGGATCACATGTTCGCTGGGGCGATCGGGATTGATGCTGGTCAGGTGCCCGATGATTTTTGACAGCGGCTTGGTCAGCAGCCAGTGATAGACCAGATACAACACCAGCCCCATGAGCAGAGCGCGCAACAGGCCGGAAAACAGCATCACCGCCGAATCGGTCAACAGGCCCTGACCGTAAGTTGCGGTGTCGAGGGTGATGCTCAGGTCGCCGTAGTACTCGCTGTATGGGCCTTGGCCAACTAACGGAATGCGGAACCTGTGCTCCTGACCCAGTATCAGGTCGGTCACCCAGCGGCTCGATGAGCTTTGCAACTCGCGGTTTTTTTCGGCCAGCGGCGCTTCATTGGGATGGCCGATGGAAGCCTTGCGCACCGCTGGGTCCTGGAACAGACCTTCGATAACCTGCATGGCCATATCGCGATCCAGGCTGTAAAGCGCCTGGGTTGAGGGGTCGCGAAACATGTCGAGGATTCGTTCGGCATCTGCCGTAACGGCTTGTCGGACTTTGTAGGCGTCGAACACGATCTGTGCGCAGCTCAGCACGCCTCCAACGACCACTGCTGAAAGCAGCACGATGCGGAGCAACTTGAGTGACAAGCTGTTTTTGAATTGCCGCTTCAAAGCGCTATTCCCTGTTCCTGCCATTAATGCCTGTGGCCTTGTATGTGAACGATTTTTTGCCAGAGTGCAAGTGACCAATGTGCAGCGCTTGTAACGGCTACTGTGTCGGTATCTTCACCTTGAACTTGAGGCGCAGCCTGAAAAATTCCCGCCGCTTTCATACTAGCTGGCCCGGATTGGATGGGCTTTTTAGCAAGCCAAAAAAAACCCGGCAATGCCGGGTTTTTTTATCTGGAGCGAGACTTAGGCAGTGAAGGGTTTGCCTTCGAACTGCTCAGCAACGAACTTCCAGTTAACGAGGTTCCAGAACGCTTCTACATACTTCGGACGCACGTTGCGGTAGTCGATGTAGTAGGCGTGTTCCCAAACGTCGCAGGTCAGCAGCGGGGTGTCGCCGCTGGTCAGCGGGTTGCCGGCGCCGATGGTGCTGGCCAGGGCCAGGGAACCGTCAGCTTTCTTCACCAGCCAGCCCCAGCCGGAGCCGAAGGTGCCGATGGAAGTCTTGCTGAATTCTTCTTTGAACTTGTCGAACGAACCGAAGGCAGCGTTGATGGCATCAGCCAGCGCGCCAGTCGGTTGGCCGCCGGCGTTTGGCGCCAGGCAGTTCCAGTAGAAGGTGTGGTTCCAGACCTGAGCGGCGTTGTTGAAGATACCGCCCGAAGAGGTTTTGACGATCTCTTCCAGGGTTTTGCCTTCGAACTCGGTGCCTGGCACCAGGTTGTTCAGGTTCACGACGTAGGTGTTGTGGTGCTTGTCGTGGTGAAACTCCAGGGTTTCTTTGGAGATGTGCGGCTGCAGGGCATCGTGTGCGTACGGCAGCGGCGGCAATTCGAAAGCCATGATGATTCTCCTAATCAGGTCAGTTGCGATGAGCGCAAGGCCGATCACGGGCGGCCAAACACGCGCCGATGAGTTTTTACTCTTTGCGGCGCAGGGTCAGGATCATAGCACCGGGGTGACGGCATAACCACGCGACAACTGTGTGGGATAGACGTTTCAGCACATGTGGGACTATTTTTTTTTGCCTGTGGGAACAGGGTTATGCTCAGCCTGAAACAATTAACTGCAGCGCCACTGCATACATCATCACCGCTACCAGCAAGTCCAGGATACGCCAGGTGTTTGGCCGTGCCAGCCACGGTGCAAGCCAGGCCGCACCCAGCGCCAGGGTGAAAAACCACATCAGCGAAGCACTGGCCGCGCCCACCACATAAGCGCCGGGCACGCTTTGCTGGGCGCCAAGGGAACCGATCAGCAACACTGTATCAAGGTAAACGTGGGGGTTGAGCAGGGTGACGGCCAGTGCGCTGAGCATCACTGCCTTGAGCGAGCGAGCAGTCTGGCTGGCAGAATGCTCAAGGCTCGATGTGGAAAACGCCCGGCGCAGTGCCTGGGTGCCGTACCAGAGTAAGAACACCGCCCCGCCCCAGCGCGCAACACTGAGTAATAGCGGGTTTTGCGCCAGAAGGGTCGCCAGGCCAAACACCCCGGCCGCCACCAGCAGGGCATCGCACACTACGCAAAATGCCGCCACGGGCAGGTGGTGTTCACGGCGCAGGCTTTGCGCCAGCACAAAGGCATTCTGGGTGCCGATGGCCATAATCAGGCCGAACGCGACCAACAGGCCATTAAGGTAGCTTTGCCACATAAGGATTACTCGTTGTACTGCAGGCGGGGTTGCTGCTGGCTATTCTCCTGCCCTTGGATGTATAAGAAAAACCAATATTGCTGATCGCTCATTAGGAAAACTGATGTTCGACTATAAGTTGCTCTCGGCCCTGGCCGCCGTTGTGGAACAGGCCGGTTTTGAACGGGCGGCGCAGGTGCTTGGGCTGTCCCAATCGGCCATCTCCCAGCGCATCAAATTGCTTGAAGCCCGTATCGGCCAGCCGGTGCTGGTACGCGCGACGCCGCCAAGCCCGACCGAAATCGGCCGGCGCCTGCTCAACCATGTACAGCAAGTGCGTTTGCTGGAGCGTGACTTGCAAAGTGCGGTGCCGGCGCTGGACGATGAAGGTTTGCCCGAGCGCCTGCGCATCGCCTTGAATGCCGACAGCCTGGCCACCTGGTGGGCGCCGGCCGTGGGGGATTTTTGCGCCGAGCAGCACCTGTTGCTAGACCTTGTGGTTGAGGATCAGACCGTTGGCCTCAAACGCATGCGCGCCGGTGAAGTGGCTGCCTGCCTGTGTGCCAGTGAACGGCCGGTCGCCGGGGCCCGCAGTGTGCTGCTGGGCGCCATGCGTTACCGGGCGCTGGCCAGCCCAGAGTTTATTGCACGGCATTTTCCGGATGGCGTCAGCGCTGCGCAGTTGCCCAAGACCCCTGCGCTGGTGTTCGGCCCGGATGATTTTCTGCAACATCGCTACCTGGCTTCGCTGGGTGTGGATGGCGGTTTTGAGCACCATTTATGCCCATCTTCCGAAGGCTTTATCCGTTTGGCTGAGGCCGGCCTGGGGTGGGGGCTGGTGCCTGAGCTGCAAGTGCGCGAACAACTGGAAAATGGCCGCCTGGTGGAGCTTTTGCCAGATAAACCCATCGACGTGCCATTGTACTGGCATCATTGGCGCAATGGCGGACAACTGCTGGGGCAACTGACCGAACATTTATCTCGTTCGGCAGCCCGTTGGTTAGTGCCTTTGGCCTGATAACCGGCGTTTAAAGAGCAAGCAGCACGAATTACAGCATTTGGAGTGATTGATGAAGATTCTGGTCACCGGCGCAAGCGGCTTCATTGGCGGACGCTTTGCGCGTTTTGCCCTGGAGCAGGGCTTTGACGTACGGGTCAGCGGGCGTCGGGCCGAAGGTGTCGAACACCTGGTACGACGCGGCGCTGAATTTATCCCGGGTGATTTGACCGATGGCCTGCTGGTGCGCGACTTGTGCGTGGATGTCGATGCGGTGGTGCATTGTGCGGGGCATGTGGGTGCCTGGGGGCGCTACCAGGACTTCCACCGCGACAACGTGCTGGTGACTGAAAACGTAGTTGAAGCCTGTCTGAAACAGCGGGTGCGGCGTCTGGTGCATTTGTCATCGGCAGCGTTGTACTTCGATGGTCGCAACCACACCGACCTGACCGAAGAACAGTTGCCCAAGCGCTTCAGGCACCCTTTTGCCGCCACTAAAAACCTGGCGGAGCAGAAGGTGTTCGGTGCCCAGGAGTTTGGCCTTGAAGTGATTGCCCTGCGCCCGCGTTTTGTGACGGGGGCAGGGGACATGAGCCTCTTCCCGCGATTGATCAAACAGCAGCGCAAAGGTCGTCTGGCCATTGTTGGCAACGGTTTGAACAAGGTCGATTTCACCAGTATGCAAAACCTCAACGAAGCGCTGATGAGCAGCCTGTTGAGCAGTGCAGCGGCGTTGGGCAGGGCCTACAACATCAGTAATGGCACGCCGATACCGTATTGGGATGTGGTCAATTATGTGATGCGCCAGATGAACGTGCCGCAAGTGACCCGTTATCGTGGTTACGCCACGGCCTACAGCCGTGGCGCGCTTAACGAAGCTGCCTGCAAGTTATGGCCGGGGCAGCCCGAACCGTCACTCTCGCGTTTGGGGGTGCAGATCATGGATAAAGACTTTACCCTCGACATCAGCCGCGCCCGGCACTACCTCGACTACGATCCCAAGGTGAGTCTGTGGTCCGCGCTTGATGAATTCTGTGGTTGGTGGAAAGCTCAGGAATCCCCTTACCGCTGACCGCTTGCCGCCATTTTTAAAGGTTTACGATGCGTAACGATGCCCGCGACGACTTTGACAATGTGCCGACCCTTCGCGCCGATACCGATGACCATGACGAACCGGCGTCCAGCTTTGGTGCCCGTGAGCGCACTACGGTGTATTCGCGCAATACCCCGGTGATCAAGGTCAAGGGTCCGAGTACCGGGCCTTTGTGGGCCATGATCTGCGCCTTGCTGGTGGCCGTTGGCGGGCTGGGCTGGTGGAGCTTCCAGCAGATTTCGCTGATGGAGCAGCAGTTGGTGGCCACCCAGGAGAGCTTTGCCCGTATCAGCGAAGAGGCAGCCGGGCGCCTGCAGGCCATATCCGGCAAGGTGGTTGCCAGTGAATCGACAATCAACAATGGCAGCGAAGTCTTGAAGTTGCAGATCAAGCAGCTAGAAGAACAGCTGCTTGAGCAGAGCAAGCGTCAGCAAGGGCTGGTGGCGGGGCAGCAGGGGGATCTGGATCAGCGCTTTGAGCAAATCAATGCCGCGATGTTGATGCAAGTGACTGCCCAGAAAGAAAGCCAGGCCAGGCTCGAAGCCGATATCAAGAGTCTGGGTACTGAACTGGCCACGCTCAAGGCAGGTGTCGCCCAACAGGCCACGGATGTGGCGGCCTTGAAGAAACAGGGCAACCCGGGCGCGGCGGTGGAGCGCCTGGAGCAGGATATGATCGTGCTCAAAAGCGAACTTGAGAACCGCCCCGCACCAGCTCAAGGTGCCAATGCTGCCGAGTTCGATGTGTTCCGTGCCCAGATGACGCGCAACATCAACACCCTGCAAAGCCAGATGCAGAACCTGCAGAAGCAGATCAGCGCTCGACCTTGAGCCTGTGCTGAGGGTTTGCCCCTCACCCCGGCCCTCTCCCGCAGGGAGAGGGGGCTGATGTGTGGCGTCAGTCATACCTGCATGTGCCTGTCGGCGGATTTCCGCTTATTGCAACGCTGAAAATCAGCGGATTCCCGCCTACCCATCTCCCGCAAGCCATGTAAACCGTGGTCTCAAGCGTTGGCACAAGTTCTGCTATAGCCCAGCAAGCTCGCGTTTTGACGCGCTATAAAAAAACAATGAAAGAAGGATCCATTCAATGGATAACTCCAGCACCCTGCCTGCCGGGGCCGTGTCTGCGGCGCCTAAAGAAAAGACCACCTCCAGCCGTATCAAATCGATTTTCAGCGGTTCCGTCGGCAATATGGTCGAGTGGTACGACTGGTACGTTTACGCCGCGTTTTCGCTGTACTTCGCCAAGGCCTTCTTCCCCAAGGGCGACACCACCGCACAACTGCTCAACACCGCCGCGATCTTCGCCGTGGGCTTTTTGATGCGCCCGATCGGCGGCTGGCTAATGGGCCTGTACGCGGATCGCAAAGGCCGCAAGGCCGCGCTGATGGCTTCGGTCCTGTTGATGTGCTTCGGTTCGCTGGTAATTGCCCTGTCGCCGGGTTACGAAACCATCGGCGTGTGGGCGCCTATCCTGCTGGTCTTCGCCCGCTTGCTGCAGGGCCTGTCGGTGGGTGGCGAATACGGCACCTCGGCCACTTACCTGAGTGAAATGGCGACCAAGGAACGTCGCGGTTTCTTCTCGAGCTTCCAGTATGTAACCCTGATCTCGGGGCAGCTTATCGCTTTGGGCGTGCTGATCGTGCTGCAACAGACCCTCACCGAAGAGCAACTGTACAGCTGGGGCTGGCGCGTACCGTTCGTGATCGGCGCCCTGTGTGCCGTGGTCGCGCTGTATCTACGTCGAGGCATGGAAGAAACCGAGTCGTTCAAAAAAACCAGGGTCAAGCCTAAAGAAAGCGCCATGCGCACCCTGCTGCGCCACCCCAAAGAGCTGATGACCGTAGTTGGCCTGACCATGGGCGGCACGCTGGCGTTCTACACCTACACCACCTATATGCAGAAGTACCTGGTGAACACGGTGGGCATGAGCATCTCGGATTCCACCACCATCTCGGCCGCCACGCTGTTTCTGTTCATGTGCATTCAGCCGCTGGTGGGCGCGCTTTCCGACAAGATCGGCCGTCGTCCGATCCTGATCGCCTTCGGTGTACTGGGTACCCTGTTTACCGTACCGATCCTGACCACTCTGCACACCATTACCACCTGGTGGGGTGCGTTCTTCCTGATCATGGCCGCGCTGATTATTGTCAGTGGCTACACCTCGATCAACGCCGTGGTGAAAGCGGAACTGTTTCCCACGGAAATTCGCGCACTGGGTGTTGGTTTGCCTTACGCACTGACCGTGTCGATCTTCGGCGGTACAGCTGAATATATCGCTCTGTGGTTCAAGAGTGCAGGTATGGAAACCGGTTACTACTGGTACGTGACAGCTTGTATTGCCTGCTCGCTGGCGGTGTACGCCACCATGAAAGACACCCGCAAGCACTCGCGCATCGAGACTGACTGACAGCCCACCCGCTCCCACAGGGGTTAGCCGATACTGCTATTTGACAGGCTGGCCAATTGGCCGGCCTGTTTGCTTTTCAGATCCGCCTCCCGGCGATCATGGCCACCAATATCCCCGCCAGTACCCGCCAAGGGCCGATGGTGCCGAAATCCAGCTCCGAATCATCCGCCAGGTAGTCACCCAAGGCAGTTCCCAAGCCGTGGCGCAAACTTTTATCACCCAAAACGCCAAGGTGAACTGAGGAAGTTCGTTCATTCCAGGCTCCAGTTCTCGAGGGGTACAAAGCCGTTTGGGTACCGGCTTTTTTGCCGGCGAAGACGGGTGCTCGCGCAGCAAAAAATGGGTAATGGACTGATGAAAGCCTGTCTGTGAGTGCGATTTATTTGAATTAATAGTCAGTTAATTCTGTTAGCCCACTATCAATCTCAGCAACACCTCTATGGCCGGCAGAACATGTGTGCCGCCCCACCGGGAGCTGGACGTCGTCAAGAGCCTGGTTCGGCGCGGGCCTACATATCGAATTAATCGATTCCTTAGCGCTATTTTTTGCGCTTTTTAATCAAATTAATCGGCGTAGTCTTAAGCCCATACCCACTGAACACCCCAAACACGAAACAAGGAGCTTTATCATGAAAACCAAACTTATCCTCGCTGCTGCTTTTTCTGCCCTGGCCTTCAACGCTTTTGCCGCCGATGGTTTCGATAAAACCCATTCGTCGAGCTTTGCTGAAGATGGCTACAGCCGTACAGGTTCTGCTGCAGTTGCTGCTGACGGTTATGACCGCACAGGTTCGGCTACGTTTGCAGAGGACGGCTACGACAAAACCGGCTCGGCCACCTTTGCAGAAGACGGTTTCAGCCGTACCAAATCGGACACCTTCGCTGCTGATGGCTACGATCGCACTCACGGCGCCCACTTCAGCTAACACCTGAATCAGGCACTCCAGCCCGGCCTTGGCCGGGCTTAGTCGTTTTTGGGGGTAAGACAGTGGAGATCCAATCCTTAGCAGCCTCGTTCCTACGGCAGTTGCTACAAAACCTCGCAAGCTTTTGTAATCCCGGCAAATGCCTTGCACTATAGGCCCTCTATCTCAGCCGTTTGCGGACACTTCCCGTGCATGACGATATCCATTTCTATGAACCTTCCCAGGGCCACGGCCTGCCCCATGATCCGTTCAATGCCATAGTCGGCCCGCGACCTATCGGCTGGATTTCGTCACAGGATGCCCAGGGCCGTCTGAACCTTGCGCCTTACAGTTTTTTCAACGCGTTCAACTACATCCCGCCGATCATCGGGTTTTGCAGTGTGGGCCGCAAAGACAGTCTCAATAACATTGAACAAACCGGCGAGTTTGTCTGGAACCTCGCCACCCGGCCGCTGGCCGAAGCCATGAACCAGAGCTGTGCCATGGTTGGGCCCGAGGTCAATGAGTTCGAGCTGGCCGGGCTGAGCACCGTACCGTCACGGGTGATCAGCGTGCCACGGGTGGCCGAGACGCCGGTGTCGTTCGAATGCAAGGTCACCCAGATCATTCAGTTGCAACGGGCAGACAAGGAACTGGTGCCGAGCTGGCTGATTCTGGGGGAGGTGGTGGCGGTGCATATTGCCAGGCACCTGCTCAAGGACGGGATTTACGATACCGCGGCCGCCGAACCGATCCTGCGTGGTGGCGGCCCGGCGGACTACTTCCAGCTGGGCCCTGAAGCACTGTTCAAAATGCATCGCCCACGCTGATTACCAAACCAGTTCGGCGTCATCAGTGACGCCTTGCAGGGCTTCAAGTTGCTCGGCCGCGGCGGCATCGGCGGCGGTCGCAGTCTTGAAGGTGTGCTCGGTGAGAATTTTGTGAAAGCGCGGCGCTCCACCTTCGTACAAGGCTTTGACCGCAATCGCTGCGTGATAAACGCCGGGCTCAACCGGAACTACAGCTGATACCGCTTCAAACTGTGCAAATTCTTTACGCGCCATGCTTCAACTCCCGGCCTATGGAAAAACCGGCATTCTACCTGTTCAGCCCGCCCACATCGCTGAAGGTCTGAAAATCGAGACTGTCCACCACTTGCTGGTGCACCAGCGCGCCGTATATTTCCATAAGCGATGAATTGAAATACGCGAGCATCGAGGGTTCATCCTGCCAGTAGCCCGCCACCTGCCACAGTTGCGGGTCGTTATCACAATGCTGCAAGGCAAAGTGCAGGCAGCCGGGGGTCTGGAGCGTCGGTTCGATCAACTGGCTCAGGCAAGCCTCGACCCGGGCCGAACACCCTGCGCGGGCGCGAACCAGTGTCAAATGACTGACGGCATTAAGCTGGGGCATGCAGGCCTCCACAAAGCAAAGTGGTGTTGGGGGGAGGTTCAAAGCTTAGGGGCCGGCCCCTGTACGCCGTTAGTCGATTCCTGCCCCAGGCTTGCACGATTCTGCAAAAGCGCACCGAACCGCTGCCTCATGGCATGATCGGGCAAAGGGCCAGTTCATCAGGGTTTCGAGCAAGGTCAAGCGTCTGCAACGGCTTGGGCAGGCCTGTGCCTTCAGGCAATGACAGGATCAGGCAAGACAACGACAGAAATCAGCTACCCCTTGGCCTTGCACAAACTTAAGCTGTGCCTGCCCTGTTGCTTTGATGAGGATGCAACCCATGTCACTGCTGGAACCGCCGCGACCCGCGCTCGAGCCCGCGCTTGAAAAACAGCGCGTGGAACTGGCTGACCTGATTTTTCGCCATGCCCCGCAAGACGGTTCGTTCACCACCGGTGTCGACGCGCTGTTTGTGTCGCGCCACAGTCATCCCAGCGATTTCGCTCCCAGCCTGCCAAAACCCGCGCTGTGCATCATGGCCCAGGGGCGCAAGGAGGTGCGTCTGGCGGACGAGTACTTTGCCTACGACCCGCTCAATTATCTGGTGGTGTCCGTGTCGATGCCGATCAGTGGCCGGGTGCTGGAAATCTCCCCCGAACACCCGGTACTGGCCTTGCGTCTGGATATCGATCCGGTGGAAATCACCACGTTGATCAGCGATGCCGGCCCCCTGGGCGTGCCGTCGCGACCCACCGGGCGCGGGCTGTATGTTGAGCCTATAGACCAGCCAATGCTCGACGCAGTCTTGCGTCTGACACGTCTGCTCGACACACCCAAAGACATTGCCATGCTGGCGCCATTGATTCGCCGTGAGATTCTGTATCGGTTGTTGCGCAGCCCCCAGGGCTATCGCTTGTATGAAATCGCCAGCCAGAACAGCCAGAACCATCGCGTCAGCCGAGCTATTTCCTGGCTTAACGGCAACTTTGAGCAGCCGCTTCGTATCGACAGCCTGGCGCGCGAAGCCAATCTCAGCGTGTCGACCTTGCACCACAGGTTCAAGGCCATGACCGCCATGAGTCCGTTGCAGTACCAAAAGCAGCTGCGTCTCAACGAAGCCCGGCGACTGATGCTCAGCGAGGGGCTCGATGCCTCGGCGGCGGGTTACCGTGTGGGTTACGAAAGCCCGTCGCAGTTCAGCCGCGAGTACAGCCGCCAGTTTGGCGCGCCCCCGGTTCGAGACCTGGCGCGCCTGCGCATGAGCCTATAGCGTCAGCAATTCTTGCCAGCGCGCCTCGTCGATTTCAATCACGCTTGGCCCCTGGCGGTCGGCGGCACTGGCCAGGGCGGCGCGCAATTGCGCCTCGCCCTCGACCACCTGCGCGGCGCAGCCCAGCGCCTTGGCCACAGCGATAAAGTCCGGGGTGTAGATATCGACCCCCACGGGTTCGATGGCGCGATTGAGCATGTATTTTTTGATCTCACCATAGCCCTGGTTATTCCACAGCAGCACGATGATCGGGGTTTGCGCTTCCACTGCGCTGGCCAGTTCGGCGAGGGTAAATTGCAGTCCGCCATCACCTATCAGGCACAGCACCGGGCCACCCGTTTTGCCATTGGCCCGCCGCCCCAACCAGGCCCCCACTGCCGCTGGCAGGGCGTAGCCGAGGGTGCCGTAGCCGGTCGATGAGTTAAACCAGCGCCGTGGTTGCTCGGGGTTAAACGTCAGGTTGCCGGTGTACACCGGCTGAGTCGAATCGCCGACGCACACGGCATCCGGTAGAACATCGAAAACCGCCTGCAAAAAACGCGTCTGGGCGCGGGTCGGGGCATCCCATTCGGTGGCCAACTGCGTCTGCAGACGGCTGACCCGCACAGCACCCCACTGCGGATCCCGTGCTGGCAACTGCGCCAGACTTGCCACTAATGCCTCGCTCGCCAGGTTGGCATCGGCCACCAGCGCCAGGGTCGGCGGGTAATTGCGTACGGTCTGGTCCGGGTCGATATCAATACGTAGCAACGCGCCCGGGATCTCGAAGCCGCCAGCAAAAGTCACATCGTAATCGGTCTCGGCCAGCTCGGTGCCGATCGCCAGCACCACATCCGCTTCGGCCACC
>NZ_WIVQ01000210.1:0-1621 GCF_009600545.1 Pseudomonas sp. FSL R10-1339
TTTGCAGGGGGCGCGCCAGCGCATCGGCGACCATGTGGCGCGATTGCCCCTGGGCTGGTTTACGACGCAGAACACCGGCCATCTGGGGCATGTAATTACCCAGGGCATGATGGCGGTGGCGCAGTTGCCAGCGCACGTTTTCACCCCTGTGATCAGTGGCGCGGTGACGCCTTTGGTGATCGTCGCCGCACTGTTTGCCGTGCATTGGCCACTGGGGCTGATTGCGCTGTTGGGGCTTGCGGTACTGGCAGGGGCGCTGCTGTTGAACGCGCGCCTGGGGCAGCGTACTGACCGGGCTTTCCAGCGGCACTTCGCGGATGCCAGCCAGCGCATGGTCGAGTTTGCCCAGGCGCAATCGGTACTGCGCGCGTTCAATGGCGAAGGGGGCGGGACGCAGTTGCTGGAACAGGCGCTCGAGCGCCAGCGCCAGTCCGGGCTGCGCCTGATCTATCAGTCATCGCTTTCGGTGGTACTCAATACCTGGGTCGTGCAGGTGATCTTTGCGGCCCTGTTGATCGCAGCCGCCTTGTGGCTTAACGGCCTGATGGGCGACACGCGGGATAACGCTTCGGTGATTGCGGTAGTCGTTGCGCTGTTGTTGAGCAGCCGCTATATCGAGCCGTTGCTGGACGTGGCCGGTTATGCCGAGATCCTGCGCAGTGCCAGCGGTCAACTTGACGCGGTGCAGGCCATCTTTGCCGCCCGGCCCTTGCCGGAGCCGGATCAGCCACAACCGCCACGGGATGGCTCTATAGAGTTGCGCGCAGTGAGCATGGCTTACGCGCCCGATCAGGCCGATGTGCTGCATGATGTCAGCCTGCGTATTGAGCCGGGCAGCATGACAGCGTTGATCGGTGCTTCGGGCTCGGGCAAGACCACGCTGGTACGGCTGATCGCACGGTTTTTCGATGCGCGCGAAGGGTGCGTGCTCGTGGGTGGTGTGGATGTGCGGCACATGTCCGACAGCCAGTTGGCGGGTCAGATCAGTCAGATATTCCAGGACTGTTACCTGTTTCAGGGCAGCATTGCCGACAACATCCGCATCGGCAAACCCACCGCCAATGCTGACGAAATCCTCGAGGCGGCGCAGCAGGCCGGGCTTGGCGAACTTGTCGGGCGCTTGCCGCAAGGCCTCGACACACCGGTGGGCGAGGGTGGTGCACGGCTGTCGGGCGGTGAGCGCCAGCGTATTGCAATTGCACGCGCACTGATCAAGGAGGCGGCCATCTTGCTGGTGGATGAAGCCACTGCGGCGCTGGATGCCGAGAATCAGCACGTGATCGCCCGGACACTGGCCAGGTTGCGCGGGCAGCGCACGCTGGTGGTCATTGCGCATCAACTGTCTACGGTGTCGATGGCCGACCGGATCGTGGTACTGGATCACGGCCGGGTGGTCGAGCAGGGCACGCCCGCGGCATTGCTTGCCGCCAAGGGGCTTTACGCGAAGTTTCTTGAACAGCGTCGGGCTGCCAAGGGTTGGCGGGTGGCGAGCGGCAGTGAGCTGCAATGATGCGGGCACGATGGCTAGGGGTATTTGCCATGCTCTGCGTCACATCACTGCTGGTGGGGGCCCGGCAACTGGAGTGGTCGCAGCTGTGGTCCTTGTCGGGCGATGCCTGGC
>NZ_WIVQ01000211.1:0-1541 GCF_009600545.1 Pseudomonas sp. FSL R10-1339
GTTCCCAGGTGGGGCCTGCGGCCGCAATGGCGCCGATGATCAGCAGGGCAGCGGTCAAATGTACCGGGCGCAGGCGGTGGCTGTCGGGCGGGGTGACCAGCAAGTGTGGCAGCAGGTGGGGAGCGATGATCGCCCGCAAACGCCGTTGCTGGTCATGGCTGCGGCGCCACATTAGCGGCAGCAGGGCACCCACAATCGCCAACAGCAGCCAGGCCGGGCGCAGAAAGTGGAAGTCACTCAGGTTGATCTCCATTTCAGGCCTCCCGCGGTGGTGAGCGCGGGTGGCGCCGTGAGGCCAGCAGTGCGAGCAGATGATACAGCGCTATCAGGCTGATGGCGGCCGCTACGGGCAACCAGAACAGGTCCCGTTTGGGCTGGTGGCTGAAGGTTTGCACCCTGTGCGGGGTGAGCTGGTCGAGGGTGGCGTAGACCTGGTTCAGGCTGTCACGGTCTTCTGCGCGAAAGTACTGGCCGCCGGTGCTTTTGGCGATGCTCTGCAGGGCGGCCAGGTTGACCTTGGCTTCGCCGTCGGCATCCGGGTCGCCTATGCCGATGGTGTGGATCACTACCCCTTTGGCCGCCGCCATGGCCGCGGCACGGGGCACGGGGATGGCGCTGCTGGTGTCGTTGCCGTCGGTGAGCAGGATCAGTACTTTCTCCTGCTCGTGGGCCTGGTCGAGCAGTTTCAGGCTCAGGCCGATGGCGTCGCCGATAGCGGTGTCGGGCCCGGCCATGCCGATGCCGGTGTCGTCCAGCAGCAGCGACAGGCTGGCGTGGTCGAGGGTCAGGGGCGCTTGCGGGTAGGCAGCGCTACCAAACAGGATCAGGCCGATGCGGTCGTCCTTGCGCCGGGCAATAAAGTCCTGCACCACGTGTTTGACCGCGCTCAGGCGGTCGATCCTCTGCCCGCTGGCGTCGGTGAAATCCGTGGTTTGCATCGATTGAGAGATATCGATGGCAAGCATCAGGTCGCGCACCGGTTGCTGGCGCTCGATGGGTTTTTCGACCCATACCGGTCTGGCCACGGCCACCACCAGCAATGTCCACACCAGCAGGTTGAGCAGCAATTGCCAGATGTTGTGCTGCGCGCCTGCGATCTGTGGTGCTTGATCGACAGCGCGGCTCATGGCGTTGAAAAACGGTACGCGTACTGCACTGCGGGCTTCGCGGTAAGCGGGCAGCCAGCGGTAGCCGAACCACGGCAAGGGCAGCAACAGCAGCAACCAGGGATAATCAAACTGCCACATGGTGCAGCTCCACCCAGCGTGTACAGGTGTCGACCAACTGCTGGCGTTGTGCGGCGGGCAGGGCGAGCAATTGCTCATCCTGGGCGTAGGCCAGAAACGCCAGTTGCTGGCTGAAATCCTCGGGCACAGGCGGCGGGCCGTGGCGTTGTAAAAAGTCCTGCCAGGCCTCGCCCTGCAGAGGCGCCGCTGCCTGCGGGACGGGCATGGACAGTGCCACCCGTTTAAGCAGCGTGGGCAGTTCGCGCAAGGTGCCCAGCGGGTCGTTGGCCGCGCGCAGTTGTGCCAGCCGTTGCA
>NZ_WIVQ01000212.1:0-1487 GCF_009600545.1 Pseudomonas sp. FSL R10-1339
GGTTTGCGCGGCGCGCAGGATTGCCGGTTGCCAGCGGGCACGCCACCACAGGCCCAGGCTCGCCAGGGTGGTGAATGCCAGGAGCAGGGTGCTCAGTTGCCAGATCCACAGCGTAGACGTTTCGTTCAGGGCTGCGGGTGTGCCGCTGGCAGGCGTGTCCACGGCCAGATTGGGGTTGGCCGCCGCCATCAGGGTGCGGGCGGGCAGGTAAGTGCGCTCCAGATGATCTTCGTGGGTGTTCCACCACACCACTTCGACTGCGGGCAGTTCAATCTGGCCAACCCGGGTCGGGACCAGTGCTTCGCGTTCTTCGCGGCTGCCGATCAGGCCGTTTTCGGTGATCTGGTTGCTCAGTTGCGGCAGGTCAGGGTAGCGCCGCAGGCCGTTGACATCGGTGGCAGGCAGGGGCGGCAGCTGGGCGCTGGACAGGCCTTCGGCCTTGAGCGTGAGGGTGCGGGTCAGGGAGTCACCGACGAGTGTATGGTCAGGTTCCGGGTTCCAGGTTTCGCTTATGCTCAGGCTGCGCGCAGGCAACCAGGGAGCCGTGGCTAGCCAGGCGTCGGGCTTGGGCAACACGCTCAGGGGGATTTCAGCCGAGGTTACGTGGACCATCTTGCCGGGCGTTGGCCCCAGCGGGGCAGGGGCCGTGGCTTGCTGGCTGTCGACCTGGGTGGCGCTGAAGGTTTGTGCCGGGATGATCAGTTCGCCGCTGCGCTGCGGGTAGATGCCGTAGCGGCGTTCGATCACACCATGGCGCACGCCGTTGATAAGCTTTTCATAGGTGCGCGACTCGCCCAGTTGCTCGACGATGGCGTCGTCCAGGTGCAGGGTGGTCAGGCTGCTGTCGTCGTACAGCGCTACGGAGTGGTAAATGCGCAGGGTCAGCAGCGCCTGTGCCTGCACATAGACCTTGGGCTGGTCGAGGCTGGCCTCGATAAACACCGGTTCCAGTTCGCTTTCGCTGGCCACGCTCTGGGTCACGGTGAGGGTGATCGGCTGGCTGTGGTAGTCGCCGATTTGCAGTGACGGGATGATCACTGTGCCGGTCTGTCTGGGTTGCAGGGTGATGATCCAGCGGGTGGTGCCCTTGTTGTCGTCGCTGAGGCTGTTGAGCTGGTTGACCTGGCGAGTGCCGCGCACTTCGAACAGCCCGTCCAGCGGGGTGAGGTCGGGCTTGCCGAACTGGGTGACGTCGTCGGATTCCAGGGTCAGTTCGACGGTTTCACCGGAGTTGAGCTGGTCGCGGTCAACACTGGCGATCAGGCCCAGGGCGTTTGCCGGCAAGGTCCAGCAACACAGCAAAAGAAGCAAAACACAGAGGCGGTTCATTTGGGCGTGTCCTGATGGAGCTGCTGTTCGTACCAGAATTTGCGGCGTAACAATTCGGCAGGGTTGTCGGGGATCTGTCTGAGCCATTGTTCCAGGGCCTGGCGTTGTTCTTCTGCGGTCTGGTTGGCGGCCGGAGCGGGCGGGCGCGTGGTGGGCCC
>NZ_WIVQ01000213.1:0-1368 GCF_009600545.1 Pseudomonas sp. FSL R10-1339
GGGCCTGCACCGCCAGCCAGCCGTCGCCGGACACGGCCACATCCAGGTCGCGGCCGGTCTCGACCAGGGCACCTTGGCTGAAATCGGTGGCAGGGCGCTCGGTCAAGGCAAAGGCACGCGCCGGAAAGCTGTCACCAAACACCGGCATCGAGCGGGCCTGTTCCAGGTCACGCTGAAACCCGTTGGTCGAGATGTTCGCCAGATTGTTGGCATGCGCCTTCTGCGCCAGTGCGTTCTGACTGGCGCCGGTCATTGCCACATAAAGGTACTTGTCCACAGTCTTTCCTCTGTCTGACGGACGCTTGCCGCCCACCGCTGTACTGAAGAGGTCATTGCAATTTGCGCACCAACTTTATTTTGACGCGCTGCGGCGCGGGTTTGCGCAGGGATGAGGGAAGATTCGGTGCGAGGAGACGGCGGGGTTCTGCCGGTTGCGGCAAGGGCTGGCCTGGGTAGTGGCCGTCGAGGGCCCTCACCCCAAGCTGATTTCTGGCGTTGCGAAGATCTGCTTTTGCCTTTGGTTCCCTCTCCCTCCAGGACAGGGTTGCCACCTTTTGCAGCACCAACCAACAGGCCGACCCGGGTAGCGACTTCATCCAAAACGGATTCGGGGGCGTAGATGTTCGCAAGCATGTGTAACCTCATTTCTGATGAGGCTGGGCGGCGCCCGATAAGTTTCAAAAATGATGGCAAGAGGCAAAATAAACCCGTTTTAGGCGGGGATTTTCAGGTTTTTTTACGAAATCAAAAAGGGGATGTCGGCAAACAGGCTTTACTGAACGGACTCAAAAAAGCCCAGACGGGCTGGGCTTTTCAAGCCTAACCATTGAGTAGATTCAGGCCAGCTTGAATTTACTCAAGGTTGCTTTGACCTCAGCTCTCAAACCAGCTTCATCTAGCTCACTTTTTCTGCGATCTAGATCAGGGTTGTAGCAGTCTGCCAGGATGAAAATGGTCGATGCACATTCAGAGACGTTTGCATTGTCGTCCTTGAGTTTGTTTGCATCTCGCTCTGCGCTCCACTTAGCGATATATGGATCGGCAAAAGCATTTGCAGACAAGCCGCCGTCAGCGAATTTCTTGGCAAGCTGGATAAGCTCAAGACTCATTGCAGAACTCCTTTCTCAATGTAGTTTTTAAATTGTGGGGTAGCTGGGTCAAGCTTCCAACCCGACACAAATTTACCATCGCCACCAATGATAACGACATTGTTTGTTCTTTTGTTGAAAAAAACAGTTGAGTCTGTTTCTCGCTGATATGTCCCATGGGGAGAGGTATCGACATCAGCAAGATGAATCGCCCCGGGTTTCCTAGACACTCTCCAGGCTCGCTGCGTAACGCTTTTCAAACTCTACCGGTGACAGCTGA
>NZ_WIVQ01000214.1:0-1350 GCF_009600545.1 Pseudomonas sp. FSL R10-1339
TCGCGGTCAATAGCGCCAAATTCAGCGGGATTTTCAACTTACTGCGCGGTTGCGGCAAGTTGATCGGAGCTTCCTTAATGGTTTTTGAATAGAGGAAGCGGTAAGACTGCCCTTGATGGCTGGACCCGTTGCGTAGTTTGGCGTGTGCCTGTGTAGCATCCACAGATACCGCCCCCCAACCTTCCAGCGTATGGCCAATACCAACAGTCGTTGCATTATATTTTCCAGATGCCAGTAAGCCACCATAGAGGGTGTAGTCATAGGGCAGTCCGTAAATCAGCGTGCTTTGCATAAAACTTGGTTTGCTGGCTGCGCTGGCGTTGGAACGATATTGTCCTGCAGTCACTGAATACTTCAGGCGCCCTTCACGTAGCATTACAGGTACCGCAGAAAATGATTGAGTTGAAAGGCGTACGGTGCCATCACTTTCGGTGATTGCAATTTCCAAGTCACCACTGGAGGACGTGGGATACAAGTCAGTGATTGTGAACGCACCCGCCGAGACATAGGTTTGATAAATAATGTAGCCATTTTGTCGCACGGTGACCTGGGCATTACTCTGGGCAATGCCTCGAACAACGGGTGCAAACCCTTTCAGACTGTCAGGGTACATGTTGTCGTCCGAATTTAATTGAATACCGCGGTATAGCACACTGTTGAAAACGTCACTGGGCGTTGAGCTGTCACCCAACGTCAGTTGCCCCTTTAGTGACTGAATATCCTTTTGCGCATAAGTGTCGAGGTTCTGCCAGTTGTTATTTCCGTTACGTGAATTATACGTAGAATAATTACGCAGCCTCCACGCGCCCAAGTTCAGGCCACTGCGTAAATTTAAATAATAGCTGTCGTTTGTCTTTGAGCGATTGTTGCTATTATTATTGAGCGTGTTGGAACCGCTGAAACTATAGTTCAACAGTGCAGCCGAAAGGCCTTGATCCCATAGCTGAGGATCCACGTAGCCATGAGCCTGGCTTGTGAGTGCGGCTTGGGGAATGCTGATATCCAGCCGCTGCAGTTTGAAATCGAACCGGCTGCTGGCATAGGGGATGTAGTCTGACAATGTACTGATTGCGCTTGTTGAGGGCAGTTGCTGCAAGGCCGGGAAAGCTTCCAGCTTGACCCCCATCTCCTGGAGTTGAGGTGAGGTCAGTTCGGGTTGAAGTGTTCCAGCGATACTCACAAAGTTTACGTCTCGATGGGCTACCCGATTATCATTTAGATATATATCGACACTGTATAGACCTGGTAGTTGCCCGCCCTGGTTGGCGAAGTATTCTAGGCTCTGTACGTAAAGTATTGTCGCAAGCACCGCATAGCGCAGGCCAATGAGACCATCGCCGCAAAACTTGT
>NZ_WIVQ01000215.1:0-1277 GCF_009600545.1 Pseudomonas sp. FSL R10-1339
GTGCTGTTGTCACCGGCAGGGTGAGCGCCTCGCCGCTCAGGCTCCAGACCTTGAGCGCCTTGCAATAAGCCGCGTCGTGCTCAGGGGCGCTGGCACGCCAGTGGTTCAGGCGTTCGGTCAGTTCGGAGTCGTGAGGGTTCTCCTGGATCAGCAGCAGCCAGTCCAGTGCGGTTTCCCAGATCGGGTTCGGGGGCGGTTTTTCAGTCATCACTCAGTTGTTCCGCGCAGTAGGTCAGGGCGTCGCGGACCAATTGGTGGGCCAGGCTCACGGATATGCCAAGTTGCGTGCCGATTTGCTGAAACGTCAGGCCTTGCAGGCGATGCAATACGAATGCCTGGCGCGTGCGCTCCGGCAGGCGGGACAAAGCATGTTGCAATTTGCGCAATTCGTCCACATGCAAGGCTTGCTGCTCGGGCGAAGGCGCGTTGGAAATGTGTTCGTCCAATGATTCGCTATGGGTGGTGTGGCGGTTTTCCAGGGTTGCCCGGCGATTGAGGTCAAAGGCCAGGTTGCGCACGATACGGTAAAGATAGCCCACCGGTTGTGTCAGTGGGGCGAGGTTGTCCGCGCCCTGGCTGAAGCGCAGCCAGGCGTCTTGAACCACATCTTCTGCCTTGGCCCGGCAGCCCACGATGGGGGCGGCATAGTCGACCAGGGCGATACGATGCGTCAGGTAAAGCTGGAGCCTGTCATTGGTGTCGGGCACGGGTATCCAGGAGGATGAGCCAGGGATCTGAAGTTGGCCGGATATTAATGCGGATGAGATAGATTATCAAATACGACCTTTAGGCCGCAGATAAAAGGTATCGAAGAGGGCAGGAAGGAATCCCGGAAACTAAAAAGCCCGCTTTCGCGGGCTTTTTGAGTGGTTACACAGGGTGAACCTGTAAACCTGAATTGGTGCCCAGAAGAAGACTCGAACTTCCACGACCTTGCGGTCACCAGCACCTGAAGCTGGCGTGTCTACCAATTTCACCATCTGGGCAGTATCAGCAACGTTGCCGCTGTTGATGTGGCGCATAATACGTAGAGCTTTTCGATCTGTAAACCCCTGTTTTAATTTTATTAAATCAGGGGCTTAGCTGACCCGGAATGCAAAAACCCGCTTTCGCGGGTTTTTGTGTGAGGCTGAAGAGTGTACTACTCTGCAATCTCGAATTGGTGCCCAGAAGAAGACTCGAACTTCCACGACCTTGCGATCACCAGCACCTGAAGCTGGCGTGTCTACCAATTTCACCATCTGGGCAGTATCTTCAACGCTGTTGCCGTTGTTGAT
>NZ_WIVQ01000216.1:0-1265 GCF_009600545.1 Pseudomonas sp. FSL R10-1339
GTAGATACTCTGTTGCAGGTCAAGCTTTCGATAGGTGTTTTTCATCGAAAAGCTTGGCCGTATCAAAAGGCTCACCGCTGCGGATGCATGCCCAAATACCTGTCAGATATTTGCGCATGATTGCCCCAATTGCCTGCATCTTCTTCTTACCTCGGCCGACCAGTCCTTCATAGAACGCCTTAACAATGGGGTCACAACGCAGCGCGCTCAATGCGGGCATGAACGTCGCCGCGCGCAAGTAGGCATTCCCGGCCTTACTCATCCGGCCAGGCTTGTTCAAACTCGTTCCTGACTGCGTCAGACGCACGTCCAATCCTGCATAGCGGCTCACCTGGTTCGATTTCAACGTCGACGGCAAGGTCACCAACTCGGCCAGCATCGCAATAGCCGAAGCCTCTCCGATGCCAGGCCCTGCAATCATGCATTTGTAGCTTCTGCTCAGGTTCGGGCTTTCGAGAATCAGTTCAAGTGCGGCCTTGCGGAAGCGCTCAATGCGCTTGTCCAAGGCGTCGATGGCATCCTCTTCGTCCTCGATCAGCATCGACGACGTACTTTCGGTTGCCTTGAGTGCGTGCAACTCATTTTTGGCCTGCGTGCGGCGGCCGGTCAGGCGGTTCAAATGTCGTCCCAAGGCACGCAGTTCCAGCATTTGCGCGGTTGGCGCAGTCCATACCCGCGGCGTCATACGCTCGGCATACTCGGCCAGCAATTGAGCATCGATTTTGTCGGTTTTGCTGTTAGCCAGCATGATCTTGGCAAAGTTATGTGCACTTTTCGGGTTGATCACCGCCACGGGTAAGCCGGCGTTGGTCAGCTTGACGGCCAAGTCCAGGTAATAGACGCCGGTGGCCTCCATGACGATCAGCTCCGGCTTCAGGCTGAGCAACTTTTTCACCGCCAATGAGTGGCCTTTGGCGCTCTGTTCGATGGTCCAGTTTCCAACGACGTTTCCATCTTTACGCCACGCCATAGGCGCAGTTCGAGAGCCAATATCTACACCAACGACGAGAGCCATGTGTTCCACCTCAACGAAAAAAAGTAGAATGCTTCCGGTTCCCCGACCTCGCACTTCATGCCATCACAACCTTGTAATACGAAGTCCGACTTGTCGGCTTCTGGTTACTCTTCGTGGTAGGCAATGAGGCGGGGGGCCTCTCTACAGACAAGGTCAGGAGCAAATCCTGCCTTAAGCAGCTATCGGCCTCCCCGAAACGCTTTTTGTACACGCCCCGGCATTTTCTTGGGCACCGGGAAAACATACAAGC
>NZ_WIVQ01000217.1:0-1236 GCF_009600545.1 Pseudomonas sp. FSL R10-1339
TGTAGTGGTCTAATGAAACCGGACACTCATTTAGGCGAGAATGCTCGCCATATCGAGGTGTCAGATGACCAAGCAACGTCGTGTCTTTTCCGCTGAATTCAAACGCGAGGCTGCTGACCTCGTACTCAAACAAAATTACAGCTGCATCGAAGCCAGTCGTTCACTCGGCATTGGCGAGTCGGCCCTGCGCCGTTGGGTCAGTCAGCTTCTGCAGGAACGCACAGGCGTCACCCCGCAGAGCAAGGCGCTCACCCCAGAGCAGCAAAAGATCCAGGAACTGGAAGCCCGAATCGCCCGTCTTGAACGAGAGAAATCGATATTAAAAAAGGCTACCGCGCTCTTGATGTCGGAAGATCTCGAGCGTTCGCACTGATCCATCAGCTAAGCGCCCATGAACCTGTTGACTGCTTGTGCGAGGTGTTCGAAATCACCCGTTCGACTTACTACGCCCATCACCTCAGGCGGCGTTCTCCGGGCGTTGAGAGAATTCGATTACGCAGTCGAGTCAACGAACTGTTCACCCAGAGCCGAAACGCTGCTGGCAGCCGAAGTATCGTGTCGATGATGCAGGATGATGGCGAGCAGATCGGGCGTTTCAAGGTGCGAGGCTTGATGCGGGAACTGGGGTTGATCAGCAAGCAGCCTGGCTCGCATGCCTACAAAAAAGCAACGGTCGAGCGGCCTGACATTCCAAATACACTGAATCGTAAATTCGATGTTCCCGAGCCAAACAAGGTTTGGTGCGGTGACATCACCTACATCTGGGCGCAAGGGAAATGGCACTACCTGGCCGTGGTTATGGATCTCTATGCTCGCCGGATAGTGGGCTGGGCGTTATCAGGAAACCCGGATGCTGACTTGGTCACCAAAGCACTGGATATGGCCTATGAGCAACGCGGGAAGCCTCAAGGGCTGCTGTTTCATTCGGATCAGGGATCGCAATATGGAAGTCGCCACTTCCGTCAGCGTCTGTGGCGGTACCGCATCAGCCAGAGCATGAGTCGCCGGGGCAATTGCTACGACAACTCGCCGATGGAGCGAGTATTTCGCAGCTTGAAAACCGAGTGGATACCTTCAGTGGGTTATATGTCGGTTCAGCAGGCACAACGAGACATCAGTCATTATTTGATGCATCGCTACAACTGGATACGGCCTCATCAATTTAATGGCGGGCTAACGCCGGCTCAGGCCGAGAAAAAACTTAACGTCGTGTCCGGGATGAGTTGACCACTACAG
>NZ_WIVQ01000218.1:0-1228 GCF_009600545.1 Pseudomonas sp. FSL R10-1339
GCGCAATCGACAGTGCATTACTGATGCTGGGGTTCGGGCTGGGCACCTGGCCCGTGCTGCTGGCCACCGGCTGGATATGGCGCCACAGGCCGCGGCCCAGGCTTTCAATGCGGGTCAGGCCGCTCCACCAGCCGGCGAGGTACAGGCCCATGCAAATCAGCAGCAAACCGGCGAGGATGCGCATAAACATGGCCGCCGGGCTGTTGGCTACTGCCCAGCCTGCCAGCCCCAGCAGTAGTCCTGCTGTGGCATAGCTGAGAATTCGGCCAAGGTTGTAGGCCAGCAGCAGCCTGAAGCGTCGGCTGCGTTGCTCTTTGGGGATGGCCAGCGTCAGCGCGCCCATCAGACCGCCGCACATGCCCAGGCAGTGTCCGCCCCCGAGCAGGCCCAGGATAACGGCCGATACCAGCAGCGGGGCCAGCTCAAGCATGGGGCGGGGCTTTTTTGTCGGTGTCGCTGGCCGACTCCGGGTGCAGGTTTTTGGCTTCTTCGACGGCAGCGGTATGCTGCGGATCCTGGTCATCGAACAGGATGCTGTGGGCTGGGCTGTCCAGGTCATCATACTGGCCGCTGTCGACTGCCCAGAAGAAGATAAAGATGCAGATGGCGACAATCAGCAGGGCCGCCGGAATCATGATGTAAAGCGCTGGCATAAGGGCTCCAGGGGACCGGGTCAAGCCGGTAGCGGGCGAGAGTGTGGCATGGCTGGAGTATGCGCCTGGGCGGGCATGCGCGTCAGGCGCAAGGCGTTGAGCACCACGGTCAGTGAGCTGATCGACATGCCGATGGCGGCCCAGATCGGAGTAATCCAGCCCAGTGCGGCGAATGGCAGCATCAGGCCATTATAGAGTCCGGCCCACAACAGGTTTTCGATGATCACCCGTCGGGTCCGTCGCGCCAGGCTGAACGCTTGCACCAGCGCGTCCAGGCGGTTGGACAGCAGCACCGCATCGGCGCTGGTTTTCGCCAGGTCGGTCGCCGAGCCCATGGCCACGCTGATATCGGCAGCGGCGAGCACAGGTACATCGTTGACACCATCCCCCAGCATCAGCACCTTGCGGCCTTGGGCGTGCAGTTTTTGCAAGACCTGCAATTTGTCATCCGGGCGCAAGCCGCCCTGAGCTTCATCGATCCCCAGTTCGGCGGCCACGCTGGCGACCATCGGCGAACTGTCCCCCGACAGCAGCAGCGTGTGCCAGCCGCGGGCCTTGCACGCTGCCAGCAATGC
>NZ_WIVQ01000021.1:0-59609 GCF_009600545.1 Pseudomonas sp. FSL R10-1339
CGGGCTTATTCCAAAGAGTTTTTAAGCTCCCGGAACTAAATCTGCCAACACCACTCAGATTTATTGAATGGGTGGTGAAGCCCTTCAAAGCTCCTAATGTTGTGTTAAGTGTTGGCAGATACCTGAACCCCGCCCTAGCGGTTCAGTACTTGAACCCCGGACCTCCTTCCCCCCATGCGAAGTCCGGGGGTTTTTTTGCCTGCGATTTGTTACTCGTCAGCTTCAACCAGTTCTTCGCCTTTGTTCGGCAATTCCATCCAGCGTGCCAGCACGGTGTACGCCTCTTCCAGGCCCATGCGCTTTGGCGTGGAGAACAACTGGATGGTGACGGCATCGCCCCATTGCTTGCGAATGTCCGACTGGATTTTAAGCAGCGTATTTTTTGCAGCGCCGTACGTCAGTTTGTCGGCTTTGGTCAGCAAAATGTGCATAGGCATGCCGCTGGACACGGTCCAATCCAGCATCAAAAGGTCGAAATCGGTCATTGGATGACGGATATCCATCATCAAGATCACGCCCTTGAGGCTTTCACGGCTGCCGAAATATGCTTCAAGGTGGCGCTGCCAGTGCAATTTCAGCGGGATCGGCACCTTGGCATAACCGTAACCCGGCAAGTCGACCAGGCGACGTTCTTCGTCCAGTTGGAAGAAGTTCAGCAACTGAGTGCGGCCCGGAGTTTTCGACGTGCGCGCCAGGCTGGCGTGGGTCAAAGTGTTGAGTGCACTGGACTTGCCGGCGTTGGAGCGCCCGGCAAACGCGACTTCGTAGCCTTCGTCATCGGGGCATTGATCGACTTTGGCAGCGCTGAGCATGAAGGTGGCCTGTTGGCACAGACCGAGAATGGGGTTCTTGAGTTGCATGGGATTTCCGATGTGAGCGGCGTCAGGAATGGACGCGGCGAGCGTGTCGTTTCCGTTTCAGTGACGCCAGTATATAATGCCGCAGATTTTGTGTGCGCTTTGTCCCAGCGTAGGATGAAGAACACGGGAGCAAAAAACCCAGGTTGCGCATTAGAACGCAGCAGGCTCCCAACCCTGAAAAGGTCGTTTTATGACTGCTGGTGACGGTGTCTTGATGCCACGTTACAGCATTCAGGCTACACAGGATCCGGAAGCCGTGTACAACCGCGTTTGTATTGTCTGCCATGCTGGTCAGCTAATAGGCCAAGGTAAGAGCAAGGTATGTAGGCGCTGGTACGACATGTGACCCAGGGTTTCAAGGCGATGCCGCCGCGTGGTTTGTGCATGGACTGCAGTGTCGAGGATTACCGAACTGTCCTACAGTGGATAAGCGAGTGAGCCCGGCCCATAACTCTTTAACCCTTAGCCGTAGTTGGATTAGCTGATGAACAAATTACTCGTGAGTCTGCTGTTGACCTTGGGCGTCAGCGGTATTGCCCAGGCTGCTAGCACCGCTGTGGTAGGTGATGCTGCTGCAGGTCAGGCAAAAACCGCTGTATGTGGCGCTTGTCACGGTCCGGACGGCAATAGCATGGCCCCAAACTTCCCCAAGCTGGCCGGGCAAGGTGATCGCTACCTGCTCAAGCAGTTGCATGAAATCAAGGACGGCAAGCGTCAGGTGCTGGAAATGACCGGCCTGCTGGCGAACCTGAACGATCAGGACCTTGCCGACATCGCTGCCTACTACTCAAGCCAGAAAGGTTCGGTTGGCGCTGCTGACCCGGCCCTGGTAGCCCAGGGTGAAGCCCTGTTCCGTGGTGGCAACCTTGAGAAAGGCATGCCAGCGTGCATCGGCTGCCACTCACCAGACGGCCAGGGCCTTGCCGCTGCCGGTTTCCCGCACCTGGGCGGCCAGCACGCCAGCTATATCGAGAAACAGCTGACAGACTTCCGTGAAGGCGACCGCACCAACGATGGTGACTCGATGATCATGCGCGGCATCGCGGCCAAAATGAGCAACAAGGACATCAAGGCGCTGGCCAGCTATATTCAAGGCCTGCACTAAGGTCTGTACGGTCGGCGGGGCCAGGTCTTGATACCAGAGGTCACGTTAACGATCGTTTAATCCTTGAATGTGAACCTCAAAGGGCAGCTTCGGCTGCCCTTTTGCATCGCGTCTACAGTTACACTATCGAACTCAAGCCAGCATGGACCTGTCTGAATACAGGTCACGTTGATATGACCTTATCTGTCCAGGAGTAAAGCATGCGTAATCTGATTCTCAGCGCCGCTCTCGTCAGTGCCAGCCTGTTTGGCATGACCGCTCAAGCTGCCGAGCCGCTTGAAGCGGGCAAACAATATGTAGAGCTGAGCAGCGCCGTTCCGGTTGCCGTGCCTGGCAAGATCGAAGTGGTCGAGCTGTTCTGGTATGGCTGCCCGCATTGCTTTGCATTCGAGCCAACCATCAATCCCTGGGCAGAAAAACTGCCCGCCGACGTGAGCTTCGTGCGTATCCCTGCCATGTTTGGCGGGATCTGGAATGTTCATGGCCAATTGTTCATCACCCTTGAAGCCATGGGCGTTGAAAACAAGGTTCACAAAGCCGTGTTCCAGGCCATCCACGACGGCAAGAAGCTGGCAACCCCAGAAGAAATGGCTGATTTCCTGGCCGGTGAAGGCATCGATAAAGACAAGTTCCTGAGCACTTACAACTCGTTCGCCGTCAAAGGCAAAGTTGAAGACGCCAAGAAGAAGGCACAGGCCTATCAAATCTCCGGCGTACCGACCATGGTCGTCAACGGCAAGTACCGCTTCGACCTGGGCACTGCCGGTGGCCCTGAAGGCGCTTTGAGCGTGGCTGACCAGCTGATCGCCAAAGAGCGCGCAGCGGGCGCAAAAAACTAAGCGGCGCCCTCGCCCATGCTCCGCTGGAAAGGCGAGCGAAGTGTTGGTCTGCATGAGCCGCAGATCAACGAAGATCATCTGGCGTCCTGCGGGATGCCGGATGATCGACGTTTACGACTGCTCAGTTTCAATATCCAGGTGGGTAACAGCACCCAGGGTTACCGGCATTACCTGACCCGCAGTTGGCAGCATGTGCTCCCCCATAAGGGGCGGGCCGGTAACCTGGAGCGTATTGGTGACCTGCTCGGCGACTTCGACCTGGTCGCCCTGCAAGAGGCCGACGGTGGTAGCCATCGTTCTGGCTACATCAATCAGGTCAAGTATCTTGCCCAGCAGGGCGAATTTCCCTACTGGTATCAACAACTCAATCGCAATCTCGGGCGTCTGGCCCAGCACAGTAATGGTGTGCTCAGCCGGTTGCGCCCTGCCGCGATTGAAGATCATCCCTTGCCCGGCCCTGCGGGGCGTGGTGCGATTCTGGTGCGCTTTGGTGAAGGCCCCGACGCTTTGGTGGTCGTGGTCATGCACCTGGCGCTGGGAACCAAAACCCGCACCCGGCAGCTGGCCTATATTCGCGAGTTGATTGGCGACTATCAGCACCAGGTGTTGATGGGCGACATGAACACCCATGCCAACGACCTGCTGCACACCTCGCCACTGCGGGACCTCGGGCTGCTGGCGCCGCAAATGGAGGCCACCTTCCCCAGTTGGCGCCCGCAACGTTGCCTGGATCATATTTTGCTCAGCCCAAGCCTGACCCTTGAGCGCGTCCAGGTACTGGATCAGCCTATCTCGGACCATCTGCCGGTAGCCGTCGATATCCGTCTGCCAGGCTCTGTCGGCGTCGACTCCCAGATCGCGCTGCGCCCGCCTGACAACGGGGCGAAGGCATGAGGGACGAGGCCGCGCGCTGGAAAGAGAAATACCTTAAAAGCGTGGAGCTGCAAGACAAGCTTGAGCGCCGCTGGAATGCCCGCCTCGACTTGCTGCGCCGTGGCCTGGTGCGTAGCACCCTGGCCGCTGAGGGCACGGACCGCACGGTCGACCAATGCATGAAAGAAATGCGCGAAGCGGTGCGCACCAATGAGATGGACGCCGCCCTTGCCGCCTTGCTCCCGCGCCTTGAAAAAGCCGTGCTCGACTCCGAGCAGCGACGTGAAACCCGGGTTGAGCAAGTCAGCGCAGCGCTCAATACGCTGGTCACCCAACTGCAGGCCCTGCCACTGCCCCGTGAGGTCAGCAAGCCGCTCAAGGCCTATGCCAAACAGCTCGAAAACCGGGTGACGCACGCCCGAGAAATACCGCTGCTGCTTGGTGAGCTGAGTCACTTGCAAGGGCAGGCACTGGCGCCGCAACTCAATGACGCCCAGCCGCCCAAGCCGGGCTTGTTACAGCGATTATTTGGTGCACAAGACGCTGAAAAGGCACTTGGCGAAGCGATTGTGGTTCCGATTCCGGTTGAGACTCAGGCGCCGCGACCGGCTGCGCCGAACAGTGTGGTCCCAGCGCATGTTGCCGAACCGCCGGCAGTACCCACGCCTCAGCCTGAACCGGTAATTGTTGAAGCACAGCCCTCGCCGCCCGTTGCTACGGCTGACGATGACGCCCAGGCGCTTGCCGAGCCGTCCCCTTCGGTACCTCAAGAGGCTCAAGAGCATGCATCCAGCGGTGCACTTGAGTCAGTGGTCGCGATGGTTGAGGCCGAAAATGATCAAGCCCGGGATTTCGTTGAGCAGTCGCCGCTCGACGAACAGACTGAGCTGGCCGAAGTCGATGCTGTCTATGCCTTGCCTGATGCCCCCGAGCCAACCTACAGCAGCGTGGCCGAGCACATTGAGTCCACACTGCTCGGGTTGTTGAGCGGCCTGTCGCTGCCTGAACACCACAGGCCACAGGCCGAGGCCATGTGCCGGCGTCTGGAAAAAGGGCTCAACTGGTACGAATTACTGCCGATCCTCGACGATCTTGCGGTTTTGATGCTGGCCATTACTGACAGCGGCCAGCATGAGTTCGAGGCTTACCTCAAACAGCTCAATGAACGCCTGGAGTCATTTCAGAACAACCTGCAGGCGGCCAGCGAGGGTCATGCCGAGGGTCGATCCGCCGCCGACGACTTGCACAGCCAGCTGCGCGAACATGTGGACGGTTTGCAAAACAGCGTGCAGGACGCCGTTGACCTTAACAGCCTCAAGCACCTGCTGGAGAATCGTCTTGAAGGACTGCTGGGCACGATGGACCAGCACCAGCAGCAGCGTATCGCCCGTGAACAGGAGGTCTCGGCCCACCTCCAGGGGCTGGCCGAGCGTATCGCGAGCATGGAACAGCAGGCCCAGGGCTATCGCGAGCATCTTGAAGAACAGCGCCAAAAAGCACTGATAGACCCCCTGACCGATCTGCCTAACCGGGCGGCATGGGGCGAACGCCTGCAATATGAAGTCGATCAGTGGCAAAAAAACGGTAATCCTCTACTGATTGCCATGCTCGACCTCGATCATTTCAAGCGTATCAATGATGGTTATGGCCACCTGGCGGGCGACAAGGTGCTCAAGATCATTGCCACCCAATTGCGCAAGCATCTGCGGCCGATCGACTTTATTGCCCGCTTTGGTGGCGAAGAGTTTGTGCTACTGATGCCCGATACGCCGTTGAGCGCAGGTTTGCATCTGATCGAGAAGCTGCGGGCAGCAATCCAGGCCTGTCCGTTCCACTTCAAGGGCGAACCCGTGACCATCACCACGTCTATCGGTGTATCCGCGTTCAGGCCGGGTGATCGCAGTGACCATGTGCTTAAACGGGCTGATGAAGCACTGTATCGGGCCAAACGGCGTGGACGTAACTGCGTGGAGCCTCAAGCAGCGACTATTGAAACTTGATATTTATTTGTCGCTTTATGTAGTTACTTTCTAGACAGCAAGTAGTCCCTGTCGGTATTTAAAATTAATTAACGGATTCCCTCGCGGCTTTCTTGACGGGTTGTGAGTGGGCGACTTATATAAAATAACAGACCGGTTTGGTTACCCGACAAGTAACGACGGCACTGTAGACATCTCATTATCAAACCCCCATCGACAATGCCGCCGGGCACTGCAGGCTCTAGCCCGCCGGTATAAAGCCAGTACGGTGTACGGCCGTAAAAGGTAGTGTATGAAAATATTGATTTACTTGTTACCTGTGTTCTTTTTGATCACGGGCTCTGTTTCGGTAAGTGCAGCCACTAAAACCCCGATCTATTCGGCCTCTATTAACAAGGATGGAACACTGGCCGCACAATCGCCGCACTGGATTGAAAGTATTGAATACTCCAGCCAACCCGATTATGCAGCCAGTTATAAAGTTAATCTGATGCCCGATGCCTTTCAAAAGGAGCCAAAATTTTGTGTGGCATCGACTTACGACAATTCAAGCTATGAACATACCCTTTATGGCATCGCCAAATTGTCGAGCAAACCGACCCGATCCGAAGTGAATGTTATAGGCTTGATGCTGGGTGCCAACGGGCCATCCGGGGATTCATCGATGAGTTTTTACCTGGTGTGCGGCAAATAAATCACCTTACGAAGGCTGCGACCCTGTTGGTGTTTACAAGGTCGCAGCCCTTGTCTTCATCCGGTACAGCTGCACGACACGGGCGGTAAGGTATGCTTGCCTATTAATTGCTCAGTCGTGTTGTTCTCGCCCATGAAATTCTCCGCCCTGATCTTGTCCCTTGCCCTGCTGGCCGGTTGCAGCAACGGTCTGCGCATGGACACCAGTCATCCTTCGATCAACCACGACAGCCGCGTGCAGTTTGTGGTGCTTCACTACACCTCAACCTCGCTGGAGCGCTCCCTGGAGCTGTTAACCCGCGGTCCGGTCAGCAGCCATTACCTGGTCGGGGATACTCCGCCGACCATTTACAAACTGGTGGATGAAAACCAGCGCGCCTGGCACGCCGGTGAAAGCCAATGGAAGGGCCGCACCTGGCTGAACTCCAGCTCCATCGGCATTGAAATCGTCAACAAGGGTTTTCGCGATACGCCCGAAGGTCGAGTCTGGTACCCCTATACAGAGGGTCAGGTCCAGTCGGTTATCGCACTGCTCAAAGATATTTCAACCCGCTATCAGATCGACCCGCGCAACATTATTGGCCATAGCGATATCGCGCCCTTGCGCAAGCTGGATCCAGGCCCGCTGTTTCCCTGGAAGCGCCTGGCCGACGCAGGCTTTGGCATCTGGCCGAACGCCCGGGCCGTAGCCCGGGAGCAAGCACTGTACGCCAGCAACTTGCCAAGCATCACCTGGTTCCAGCAGCAACTGGCGCTTCTGGGCTACGAAACCCCGCAAACTGGAGAGCTGGATGTCGCCACTCGCCACGTTATGGCCGCCTTCCAGATGCATTTCAGGCCTTCGCGATACGATGGCACTCCGGATGCTGAAAGTGCGGCCATTTTGAAAGTGCTGAACACGCAAAAGCACTGATGAGCTAGAGCAATGGCAGGGCCATGTAAAATTGTGTGCCTTGCCCTGGACGCGAATACACCCCAATGCGCCCGCCATGCAGTTGCACAATCTCTTTGCACAGTGCCAGCCCAAGGCCGGCGCCACCCTTTTTGCGCCCCACTTGCACAAAGGGCTCAAAAATCCGCCCTTGTTGGCTATAGGCAATGCCTTCGCCATTGTCTTCGATGCTGATAATCACCCGTTCCCCATGGCGCCTGGCCTGCAGGCAGATCTGCCCGCCACTGGCGGTGTGGCGCAAGGCGTTGTCCAGCAGGTTGTCCAGCACCCGCTCCAACTGGGCCTGATCGGCCCGCAACTCAGGTAGCGGTTGTTGCAGCTGCACCAGCAGCTCGACATTTTTTACCCGCGCACGGTCGGCGAAACGGACACGGGCGTCCTCGAGCATGTGTTCGACACTGCAGGGGGCCAGCGTCAGCTTCTGCATGCCGTTTTGATAGCGGGAGAAGTTCAGCAGGTCATTGATCAACTGCATCAGGCGCTGCATTTCTTCGTTGACGGTGTTGAGCAGGTCGGTTTCCCGTGACTGGGGATCAAAGCGTGATCGCTCCAGAAACAACCCGAACGCCATATGCATGCCGGTGACGGGGGTGCGCAACTCATGGGAGGCCCGCAACACGAACTCGCTGCGTACCCGCTCAAAGGCACGCTGCTCGGTGACGTCGTGCAGCACCATGACGGCGCCGAGGATAGGCCCCTTGGGCTGGCTCACCGGGGTCAAGCTGTAGGTCAGGAGTCGGGTTTCGCCTTCAATGTCGACGCTCAAGTCTTCCGGCAAGCGCTCAAGACTGCCTCCGCGCAGTACTGTTTGCAGTTGCTGGTCGAGTTCCGGACGTTGCAAGGCCTCACCCAGCGACTGCCCCAATCGCCCTTCATCCCAACCCAGCTGGCGCTGTGCGACGGGGTTCAAGTGCTCCAGCCGGCCTTGCTGATCGATCATCAACAACCCGTCATCGATACTGTCGAGTACCGCTTGCAGCCGCTGCTGGCCCGCCAGCAGCTCATCGATGTTGGTTGCCTGATGCTGGCGCAATGCCTCGGCCATAATCCCAAAGCGCCGCGTCAGCAGGTTCATCTCTGTGGCCGAGGAGAGCGGCAACACCACTTCGAAATTACCTTTGCCAATGTTATCCGCGGCCTTGGCCAGCGCCTCGATCGGGGCACCAAAACGCCTGGCAATACCGTGGGCGGTGATAAAGCCGATGATCAGCACGGCAATGCCGACCAGGCCGAGCAAGGCGGCGACGACCAAGGCGCGATCCCGGGCTGCGGCCTGGGCGGCATATATGGTGTCGAGCGCACGACGGTGTTCGGTAATCAGACCGTTGCGCAGTTGATTGAAGCGGCTGGTCAGATCCTTGTCATTGCTCAGGTTCAGTTGCGCGTCGCTGGCCTTGTTGAAGGCCAGCAAAAAACTGCTGTAATCCTCCCGGGCCTGGGCAAAACCGCTATGCAGATTGTTTTTACGCTCATGCTCGATGCCCTCGTCGAGCAGCTTCAAATACTCCCGGGCTGATGACTTCAGCGCTTCGGGATCTGGCTGGTTATGCAGCATCATCACCAACTGATCGCCCAGCGACTGACGCAGTTTCAGACCCAGATCGAGGGTAATGAAGTTGTTACGAATCAGCGCTTCCTGGGTTTTCGCCATTTGCATCACGCTGACGACGCCAAGCAACAGGCCAAGCAGCGCCACCGTGATTAACGCGGAAATGCTCAGGAACAGGCGGGTGCGCAGCTTGATCGCAAGTTTCATCGCGGGCTCACAGGTTGTACTGCTTACGTTTGCGGTACAGCGTCGAGGCATCGATACCCAGGGTTTTTGCTGCCTGATCCAGGGTTTCACTGGTGGCCAGGACGGCGCCGATATGGGCTTTCTCCAGTTGATCGAGGCTCAGAGCAGCGCCAATGCGCGGGGCGTTGGGTACCGTTTGTTCGGCCATGCCCAGATGGCTGACTTCAACCACTTCCTGCGGGCAAATAATACTCGCGCGCTCAACCACATTGCGCAACTCGCGGATATTGCCCGGCCAACGGTAATTGGCCAGGGCCCGGCGGGCTTCCTCACTGAAGCCGCGGGCAGGGCGAGCATATTCCTTGACGAAACGGGCCAGGAAACGGTCGGCCAGGGTCAGGATATCCTCACTGCGCTCGCGCAGCGGCGGCAAATGCAGGGTGATCACGTTGAGACGGTAGAGCAGGTCTTCACGGAAGCGGCCATCGCGCACCATGTCCTCAAGGTGGAGGTTGGTGGCGGCCAGAATCCGTACATCGGCGCGGCGGGTAACGGGGTCGCCGACGCGCTCGTATTCTTTGTCCTGAATAAAGCGCAGCAGTTTTGGCTGTAGGGCCAGCGGGAAATCGCCGATTTCATCGAGGAACAAGGTACCGCCATCGGCCTGATTCACCCGGCCCAGGGTGCTTTCGCTGGCACCGGTAAAGGCTCCACGGGTATGGCCAAACAGTTCGCTTTCCATCAGCTCGGCCGTCAGTGACGGACAATTGATCGTGACACAGGACTTTTTCGCCCGTTTGCTCCAGCCGTGGATTGCGCGTGCCAGTTCCCCCTTACCGGTACCCGACTCGCCCAGAATAAGAATATTGGCATCCGTACCGGCCACCTGGCGGGCGGTTTCGAGCACCGCCATCATGGCCGGGCTATGGGAGTCGAGGCCTTCTTTGGGCTTGCGTACTTCACCCTCCAGGGCTTCAAGCCGGGCCGCCAACTGGCGCACTTCCAGTTGCTTGGCCGTGGCCAGCCTTAGCTGGTCGGGGCTGCACGGCTTGACCAGATAATCGGCGGCACCTGCCTGGATCGCATCAACGGCTGTATCGACGGCCGAGTGGGCAGTGACTATCACAACACGCATCCACGGCGCCTGGATACGCATTTGAGCCAGCACATCCAGACCGTTGTCTTCGCCCAGGCGCAGATCGAGAAAACACAGATCAAACACCTGTCGTTGCAGCAGTGCGTCGGCCTGCGCTGCGCTGTTAGCGGTGGCGACAGTGTAGCCCTCGTCTTCGAGGCAATAGCGGAATGTACGCAGGATGGCGGACTCATCGTCGACCAGCAGAATGCGGCCCTGTTGCTCTTTGGCTGAATCCATTTCCTACGTTCCTTTATATGTGGTCTTGGTTAGTGTCGGAATAATCGGGCAAGTTGCATGATTTTTCTGATTGATTCCGAGGCTAGCACCGAAGGCTCTGGCCTGCATAAGGTAACTGGCTGATTTTGCGGCTTTTTGCGTTGAGTCGCAGGTCGAAATTAATCCCTCTCGCAGCAGCTGACTCGCGGAGCAAGGCTGCGTCCGACGGCAAAGCCGTCGTAAACCCTGAAAACCGGATTTTACTGGCACACCGTGGTGTCTGATTTGCGACGGCTGTGCCGCCGCACGCAGCCTCGCTCCGCGAGTCAGCTGCTACGCGACGTGTGGTATCCCCTGATCGTGCAGAACGCCCGACCCGCAGGCCGGGCATCGTGCAGGTTGCGCGTCAAATCCATCCGAACAAATAGATAACATATTGATTTATAACGGTTTTTTATTGTGCCAAAAGCTGGCACGGCCCCTGCAATTACCCTTGTACAGAGCGTCGCACAGAGCGGCTCAACCTCACATTGACCACCGGGTGGCAGGAGTTTGAACATGAATATTCACGAATTCTCCAACTTGCGTGTTTCGTCATTGCATCTGCAACAAGGTCTGTTCGCCAGCCTTGCGTTGTCGGTGACCCTGATCGGTGGTCAGCAGTTGGGCCGGTTGGAGCAAGCACCGCAGCCGGTTGCCGCTGCACAGCACTACATCGCTCCCCAGCAGCACTTCAAGGCATTTGGCCCAGTGTCTGATACCACTGGCCGTTACGAACTCGCAGCCTCGGACGAAACCCAAATCGCCCGCTCGCAACCAGCACCTGAACGTTGGGTGTTTTAAGTGTTCACAACCTTGAGGCCCTGATCGGGCGTCGAGACACACCCTCATCACCCTGTTTCGCACAGTAATAAGGAGAATCACCATGTTGAGTTGGGCCATTACCTTCCTGATTATCGCCATCATCGCTGCTGTCCTGGGCTTCGGTGGTATTGCGGGCACCGCTACCGGCATCGCCAAGATTCTCTTTGTCGTGTTCCTGGTGATGTTTGTGGTGTCCTTTATCTTTGGTCGCCGCGGTCGAGGCTAGAGATGACCGCCCCCTCCTTTAAGGCTACGGTCGCTGTCCTGGTAACGGGTGGCGGCCGAGGGGCATGAAACCGGTTACATGGATGCAGGCAGCCAAGGTTCTACCTTGGTTTTTTTGTGCCCGGAGAAAATCTTTCGGCGGCTGTAATGCCTTATCAGGGTTCATTTTTTTGAAAACAAATGTGGCCTGAACAGCACTTCGAAACGTCGACCGTATATCGACTTGTAGAAAAATAGCCCGGACTTATATCTGATTTGTGTTGTCGGATATTTCTTGGATATAAGCGGCTTAATGCCACCCCCTCCTTAGCCAAAAAGACCTTGAAACAGCCGGTCTACGGCACTTATGTCGTCTATTCTGTGGATTCTCAGGAGGGGCGATTTGAGGTCTTGTCGGACAAAACCCATGCCGATTCGGCATAGGGTAGGCGTTTACGGCATTAGACGGCCACCTCATGCATGGGAATAGTTGCGCCTTTTTTCGCCTGCCAAAGAGCCTTTCGGGCTCGGTTTGGGCGACCTTCTACGGGGGTGGCGGTTTCTGCTTTTTGCGCTTTCAAGCGCTCTATTCAGAGCCTCTGCCCGAGTCCACTTGAAGTAAGGGTAATGACATGAAGAAGGCAAAACTTAGCCTCGCCTGGCAGATCCTGATTGGTCTGGTCCTCGGGATTGCAATCGGCGCGCTGCTTAACCATTTCAGTGCTGAAAAGGCCTGGTGGATCAGTAACGTTCTGCAACCTGCCGGCGATATCTTTATCCGTCTGATCAAGATGATCGTAATCCCAATCGTGATTTCTTCACTGGTTGTCGGGATTGCAGGCGTGGGAGATGCGAAGAAACTCGGTCGTATCGGTTTTAAAACCATCATTTACTTCGAGGTGGTCACCACCATCGCGATCCTGGTCGGCCTGGTGCTGGCCAACGTGTTCCAACCCGGTGCCGGTATCGACATGAGCACCCTGGGCACGGTCGATATTTCCAAGTACGCAGCCACGGCAGCTGAAGTCACGCATGAACATGCGTTTATCGAGACCATCCTCAACCTGATTCCATCGAATATCTTCGCGGCCATGGCTCGCGGTGAGATGTTGCCGATCATCTTCTTCTCGGTGCTCTTCGGTCTCGGTTTGTCGAGCCTGAACGCCGAACTGCGCGACCCGCTGGTGAAAACCTTCCAGGGCGTGTCCGAGTCGATGTTCAAAGTCACTCACATGATCATGAACTACGCGCCAATCGGTGTGTTCGCCCTGATCGCCGTGACCGTCGCCAACTTCGGTTTCGCCTCGCTGGTGCCTCTGGCCAAGCTGGTGCTGCTGGTTTACGGCGCCATCCTGTTCTTCGCCGTTGCGGTGCTGGGCCTGATTGCCAAGCTGTTCGGCTTCTCGGTGTTCAAGCTGATCCGTATCTTCAAGGATGAACTGGTTCTGGCTTACTCCACCGCCAGCTCCGAAACCGTGCTGCCACGCGTGATCGAGAAGATGGAAGCCTACGGCTGCCCGAAAGCGATCTGCAGCTTTGTGGTACCGACCGGCTACTCGTTCAACCTTGACGGCTCGACCCTGTACCAGAGCATCGCGGCAATCTTTATCGCCCAGCTGTATGGCATCGACTTGTCGATCAGCCAGCAACTGCTGCTGGTACTGACCCTGATGGTGACCTCCAAAGGCATCGCCGGTGTACCAGGCGTATCCTTCGTGGTACTGCTGGCGACCCTGGGCAGCGTGGGTATCCCGCTGGAAGGCCTGGCCTTTATCGCCGGTGTTGACCGTGTGATGGACATGGCCCGTACGGCCCTGAACGTGATCGGTAACGCCCTGGCGGTACTGGTAATCTCCCGTTGGGAAGGCATGTACGACAACGCCAAGGGCGAGCGCTACTGGAACTCGCTGCCGCACTGGCGCAGCAAGGAAGCCCTGCCAAAAGGTGAGTAACCTCGCCTGGTAGTGCAACTCCCACAAACCCCGGCCCTGGCCGGGGTTTGTTGTTTCTGGGGGTAGGCCGCTATCATTCGCATCATCTTCCAGGAGTTTTCTTGATGCTCAACGGCCTATGGCTCAGCTTTTTCGTCGTCGCTACGGTGTCGGCGCTCGCCCAATGGCTGGTGGGGGGCAACGCGGGGATCTTCTCGGCGATCGTGGAAAGCATCTTCGCCATGGCCAAGTTGTCCGTCGAGGTGATGATCTTGCTCTTCGGCACCCTGACGTTATGGCTCGGCTTCCTGCGCATTGCCGAAAAAGCCGGCATCGTCGATTGGCTGGGCAGGGCCCTGGGGCCTCTGTTCAAGCGCCTGATGCCGGAAGTCCCGCCTGGGCATCCGGCGCTGGGCTTTATCACCCTGAACTTCGCCGCCAACGGCCTGGGGCTGGATAACGCGGCCACGCCCATCGGCCTCAAGGCCATGCGTGCCCTGCAAGAGCTCAACCCGAGCCCGACCAGTGCGAGTAATGCACAGATCCTGTTTCTGGTGCTCAACGCCTCGTCCCTGACCCTGCTGCCGGTCACTATCTTCATGTACCGTGCCCAGCAAGGGGCGCCGGACCCGACACTGGTATTCCTGCCGATCCTGCTGGCCACCAGCGCCTCGACCCTGGTCGGCTTGCTGTCGGTGGCCATTGTCCAGCGCCTGCGTCTGTGGGACCCGGTGGTGCTGGCGTACCTGGTGCCTGGCGCGCTGATCCTGGGCGGTTTCATGGCATTGCTGGCGACCCTGTCAGCCACGGCGCTGGCCAGCTTGTCGTCGATCCTGGGCAACCTTACGCTGTTCGGCCTGATCATGCTGTTTCTGGTGATCGGGGCGCTGCGCAAGGTCAAGGTCTACGAAGCGTTTGTGGAAGGGGCCAAGGAAGGCTTCGACGTCGCGAAAAACCTGTTGCCGTATCTGGTGGCGATGCTGTGCGCGGTGGGTGTGCTGCGTGCTTCCGGGGCACTGGATTTTGGCCTGGACGGTATTCGCCATGTGGTTGAGTGGCTGGGTTGGGATACGCGCTTTGTCGATGCGCTGCCAACGGCCATGGTCAAACCCTTTTCGGGCAGTGCGGCGCGGGCCTTGCTGATCGAGACCATGCAGACCCAGGGTGTGGACAGCTTCCCGGCGCTGGTGGCGGCCACGGTGCAGGGCAGCACGGAAACCACGTTCTATGTGCTGGCGGTGTACTTCGGCGCCGTGGGCATCCAGCGTGCCCGACATGCGGTGGGTTGCGCCCTGCTGGCCGAGTTTGCCGGCGTGGTGGCGGCGATTGCGGTGTGCTACTGGTTCTTCGGCTAACCCAGGCCACCTTGTGGGAGCGGGCTTGCTCGCGATGGCATCACCGCGGCCACGCAGGTAAACCGTGTTGCCTGCATCGCGAGCAAGCCCGCTCCCACAGGTTTACAGGGTTTTACGCCACACACTCACCAGCCACGGTTGCTGGTCACGGGGCAAGCCCGCCGGGCGGTAGTAGTGCTCCAGCTCGGCAAACCCTGCAGCCGTCAGCATCGTCCGCCAGTTCTGCAGATCGTGATAAGCCCCGTAACGCTCACCGTTCCAGCCTTCGCGGTTGTCGCCGCGCGGGTTGGAACTGAGCAGTACGCCGCCGGATTTCAGGGCTGCATGCAGCTTGCCCAGCACCTGACCCAGTTCCTGGGTCGGCACATGGAACAACGAAGCATTGGCGAAGATGCCGTCGAAGCGTTCAGCGGGCAAGTCGAGCTTGAGGAAGTCCTGGTGCCACACTTCACAGCCGCTGTCTTCGCGGGCCATTTGGGTGAAGCGTTCGGTGCCGTCCAGCCCGATTGCCACATGCCCGAGGCGGGTGAAAGCCTGCAGGTCGCGACCCGGCCCGCAGCCGAAATCCAGGACAGTGAAGGGCGCCGAACCTTGAATATGACGCAACAGGGCGTCGATGTTCTGGCTCACGTCATGGTCGCGGGTGCCTTCACGGAAGCCCTCGGCGCTCTGTTGATAGTGGCTCAGGGTCGTGGCGGCAATCTGTTCGAGAGTTTTTGCATCGAGGGTCATCGCAGGCTCGGTCGGCGGCAGGGCTGGCCGCCGACTATACCTCAGCGTTTGTTCAGTGCCAGGGCCAGGCGGTCACCACCCAGCTGAATCACGGCCACCAGAATCACCAGCAATACGATCACGGTCAGCATCACCTGCGAGTCGAAGCGCTGGTAACCATAGCGGTACGCGATGTCACCCAGCCCGCCAGCACCAATCGCACCGGCCATGGCCGACGAATTGATCATCGTCACCAGGGTGATGGTAAAACCGCCGACGATGCCGGGTAAGGCTTCGGGCAGCAGTACGTGCCAGATAATGTGATGGCGCTTACAGCCCATGGCTTGGGCGGCTTCAATCAAACCGTGATCCACCTCACGCAGGCTGACTTCAGCTATGCGTGCAAAAAACGGTGTGGCGGCGATGGTCAGCGGTACGACCGCCGCCCATACGCCGTAGGTAGTGCCCACAATCAGGCGGGTGAACGGGATCAATGCCACCATCAAAATCAGAAACGGGATTGAACGGAACAGATTGACGAACGCACCCAGTGCCTTGTTCAGTGTGGGGGCTTGATAAATCCCGCCTTTGCCACTGGTGACCAGGATCACCGCCAGCGGTATGCCCAGAACCAGCGCGATCAGCGACGACACACCGACCATCAGGAAGGTGTCGATCACCCCCTGCCATAAACGATCAAATCCCATAGCCCACTACCTCGACCTGTTGTGCCCATTGCCCGGCCCGTTTGCGCAGCTCTTCGGCGCCCAGCGAAGTGCTGGTTACGCTGAGCAGCAGTTGCCCCAGGGCATGCCCCTGGATGTGTTCGATGCCGCCGTGGAGCAGCCGCACTTGCCCTCCCAGCGCGCTGAACAGCGCGCCCAGGTCAGGCTCTTGGGCCTGCCGGCCGGTAAAACGCAGGCGCAAGATCACGCTGGCTTGTGCGGACTGTGCCTGCGCCGAAATACGGTTACGCAGCGCTTCAGGCAGGGTCGCCTGCAAGGGCGCCAGCAGGGTCTTGCTGACGTCATGCTGAGGATCGCCGAAGACCTGCCACACAGGGCCTTGCTCGACCACGCGACCTTGCTCCAGTACCACTACGCGGTGACAGATATCACGAATCACGGCCATTTCATGGGTAATGAGGATGATGGTCAGGCCCAGGCGCTGGTTGATTTCGCGCAGCAGACCGAGGATCGACTGAGTGGTTTCGGGGTCCAGGGCCGAGGTGGCTTCGTCGCACAGCAAAATCGCCGGATCGTGCACCAGCGCACGGGCAATGCCCACACGCTGTTTTTGCCCGCCCGACAGTTGCGCCGGGTAAGCCGTGTGCTTGCCTTGCAGGCCAACCAGCTCCAGCAGCTCACGCACCTTCTGCTCCCGTTGCAGCTTGGGCACGCCCGCCACCTTGAGTGGCAACTCGACGTTCTGCCATACGGTTTTGGCCGACATCAGGTTGAAGTGCTGGAAGATCATGCCGATCTTGCGCCGCAGCGCCACCAGCTTGTCTTCGTCAAAGCTGGCGATATCGACCTGATCGATCAGCACGCGGCCGCGGGTAGGCTGTTCGAGGCGGTTGATGGTGCGAATCAACGACGACTTGCCAGCACCGCTGCGCCCGATGATGCCGAAGATCTCCCCGCGCTGGATTGCCAGATCAATACCCGTGAGGGCATCCACAGGGCCCTGGCGGCCGTCATATGTTTTGCCGATACCGATAAAACGCACATGGGCGTGGCTCAACTCAGGGTGCAGCTCGGTGTGGTTGGCGCCGGGCTGCGGCTGATCGAGCCGCTCGCGAGCAATGGCCACATTCATGGTCAGCCTCCCCAGCCGGGCTGGTACAGAGTGCCGTAGGTCTTATCCAGCGCAGCTTTGACCACTGGCGAGTGCTGATAGATATCAATAAATTTGGCCAGACGCGGGTCGTCTTTGTTCTTGGGCTGGATCACGAACTGAATCACATACTCGGGGTGGTCGATGCCGTCGAACAGTAAGGCCGACTCGGCATCGAAGGTTTTCGACAGGCGAATGTAGGCTGGATAACCCTGCACCAGGTCGGCATCGTCGTAGGCTCGTACCAGTTGCACGGCCTCAACCTGCAGGATCTTGATCTTTTTCGGGTTGGCGATGATGTCCTCTTCCGTCGCCTTGTAACCAACGCCCGGCTTGAGTGTAATCAGCCCGGCCTTGGCCAGCAGTTGCAGGCCACGCCCGCTATTGATCGGGTCATTGGCAATGGCAACAGTTGCGCCTTCAGGCAGGGCGTCGAGGCTTTTGTATTTTTTCGAGTACAGGCCCACGTTGTTGATGATGCCTTTGGCGTAGGGTGCCAAATCGAACCCGGCGGCGGCCTTGGCGTTTTCCAGGAACGGGATGTGCTGGAAGTAATTCACATCGATATCGCCGCTGGCCAGGCTGACGTTGGGTGCGATCCAGTCGGTGAACTCCACCAGCTCGACCTTGAGCCCTTGCTTGTCGGCCTCGGCCACTGCGGTTTCCAGGGGAATGGCGAACGCGGCGGTGGTGCCGACCTTGAGCGGCTTGTCGGCCGCGTGGAGCAAACCGCTAAACAGCCCGAGGGCCAGAACCAGTGCGTGTTTTTTGTTCATGATAATTGCCCAGTCAAAGAGTCGGAATTCGAACCCTGTGGGAGCGAGCCTGCTCGCGAAAGTTTGGCAGTCCTGCAAGCTTCGCGAGCAGGCTCGCTCCCACAAAAAAACAGTTATGCGCTGTGCCTGAAGGCCGCACCTGTATGGCGTTGCGGCAAGTGCGCATCGCCTTCCACAAACAGCTTCTGACGCAGGCTGCCAGTGTCATAAGCGGTTTTATAAGAGCCCCGGCGCTGCAGTTCGGGGACCACCAAGTCGATAAAATCGACGTAGCTTTCAGGGGTGACGATGCGGGTCAGGTTGAACCCGTCCAGGCCGGTTTCTGCAATCCAGGATTCCAGCTCGTCGGCCACTTGCGCAGGCGAACCCACCAGCGTGATGTAACGCCCGCCCAGGGCGTGCTGTTCGAGCAGCTTGCGCCGGGTCCAGTCGTTGTTTTGCAGCACTTTGGTGGCGGACTGGATCGCGTTGCTCTTCACGTACTGGATCGGCTCGTCCAGTTCGTAATCGGCAAAGTCGATACCCGTGGAGCTGGAAAAGTGCGCCACGCCGGCTTCGGCACTGGCATAGCTCAGGTACTCGTCACGCTTGGCCAATGCCTGGGCCTCGGTCGGCGCCACGATCACGTTGATCCCCATAAACAGCTTGATGTCGTCCGGGTTGCGGCCCGCAGTCACAGCGCTGGCGCGCACCTTGTCGACCTGGGCTCTGGTCGCTGCCTTGGTCTGCCCGCTGATAAACACGCACTCGGCATGGCGACCGGCAAACACCAGGCCGCGATCCGAGCTGCCCGCCTGAAACAGCACCGGGGTGCGTTGCGGCGACGGTGCGCAAAGGTGATAACCCTCCACCTGATAGAACTCACCTTCGTGTTTGATCTTGTGCACCTTGTCGGGCCGGGCATAGATGCGCCGGGCCGGGTCATTGAGCACGGCGTCGTTTTCCCAGCTGCCTTCCCATAGCTTGTAGAGCACTTGCAGGTACTCATCGGCCTGATCGTAGCGCCGGTCATGCTCGACCTGTTCGGTCAGGCCCATGGCTTTGGCTGCACTGTCGAGGTAGCCGGTAACAATATTCCAGCCCACGCGACCGCGGGTCAGGTGGTCCAGGGTCGACATGCGACGCGCGAATAAATACGGCATTTCGTAGGTCAGGTTGGCGGTCAGGCCAAAACCGAGGTTCTTGGTGACGGCAGCCATCGCCGAAACCAGCAGCAGGGGATCATTGACCGGTAGCTGGATCGCCTCTTTGAGTGGCATATCAACCGATTGTTGATAAACGTCGTACACCCCCACGATATCGGCGATAAACAGCCCGTCGAACAGCCCGCGTTCCAGCAGCTGCGCCAACTCAGTCCAGTATTCAAGGGTGTTGAAGGTGGTCGAGTTGTCACGTGGATGAGTCCACAGACCGTGGTTGATATGACCAATGCAGTTCATGTTGAAGGCATTGATCAGAATCTTCTTTTTGCTCATCAGATGGTCCCCCGCAATGGCGGGTTGGCATCATTTAGGTAGTAATTGCCTACCGCGTGGTACTTCCAGCGCACCGGGTCATGCAGGGTGTGCACGCGGGCGTTGCGCCAGTGACGGTCAAGGCCGTGCTCGGCCAGGGTGGCCTGGCTGCCCGCCAGCTCGAACAGGGTGCTGCCGGCGGCCAGGGAAATTTCTGTACTCAGGGCCCGGGCTTCTGCGATGGCAATCGAGGCTGCGGCGACGGTGCTGGCGCTGGTGTTGCTCTGAGCAATATCCAGAAACGCTCCGGCACGTTCCAGCAGGGCTTCGGCGGCATGCAGACGTACGCTCAAATGGCCGAAGCTTTTGAGGGTCAGCGGGTCTTCGCTGGCGATATCCGTAGTGGCATCAATCCAGGGCCGGGTTTTGCTGCGCACAAAATGCAGGGCGTCTTCAAAGGCGGCGCGGGCGATACCGGTATCGATGGCCGCGTGAAGGATCTGCGCCAGCGGGCCAACCGGGGTCGGACGCTCGAAGGCGCTTTGAAACGGGATCACGTCTTGTGCTGCGACCAGTACGTTGTCGAAAACCACCGAACCGCTGCCCGTAGTGCGCTGGCCAAAACCGCTCCAGTCGTCGATCACGCTTAGGCCATCGCTGTCGCGGCGCACGAATGCAAGATGCTGGATGCCGTTATCGTCCACAACCGAGGTAGGTATCCGCTGTGCATACAGTGCGCCAGTGGCGTAGAACTTGCGGCCGGTGATGCGGTAGCCGTGTTCGGCCTGGGCCAGATGGGTGGTGCGATCGTGTGCAGTCTTGGTGCCGATTTCAGCCAGGGCATTGCCGAAGCGCTCTCCGGCCAGCACCTCGGCATAGAGCCGCTGCTTTTGCTCGTGTGTGCCATTGACCCGTAAAACTTCGAGTGCATAAAAGTGGTTTTGCGGGATTTGCCCCAGAGAGGCATCGGCCGCAGCGATCAGCGCGATCACTTGCGCCAGGGTGACGCTGGACACGCCTGCGCCGCCGTAGGCCTTGGGCACGGTGATGCCCCACAGGCCGGTATGGGAAAACAGCTCAAGCTCATCAAACGGCAAACGCCGCTCACGGTCGCGCAGGGCACTGTCGCGTTTGAAAAACGCCGCCAGTTCACGGGCTACGCTCAGGGCCTCGGCATCGCTGTGGATAACCGGGACCTGTTTGGATATCAGTGACATGGGTGTCTCCAGGGTCAGATCCAGGAATGCCGGGCAGGCAGGGTGCCGTTGAGGCGATACGCGCCGATGGCGTGGTATTTCCAGCGCACCGGGTCGTGCAGGGTGTGCACCCGGGCGTTGCGCCAGTGGCGGTCGAGGTTGAACTCGGCAAGGCTGGCGCGGCTGCCGGCCAGTTCGAACAATTTTTCGCTGGCCAGCAGCGACAGCTCGGTGCTCAGCACCTTGGCTTCGGCCACCGCAATCGATGCGCGGGCAGCGCCAGGGGCGTCGATCGCTGCCGCGCTGACTTCGTCCAGAACGCGTCCGGCTTTGCGCAACAAGGCTTCGGCTGCGTGCAGCTCAATGTGCAGTTTGCCGATATCGGCAATCACATAAGGATCATCGCTGTTGCGTTCGACCTTGGCGTCGATCCACGGGCGTGAGCGCTCGCGGACAAAACTCAGGGTGTCGGCAATGGCACCGCGGGCAATGCCCAGGTCAATGGCGGCCTGGATCAATTGCGACACGGCGCCTTGAATGTTCGGAGCATCGTTGAGGCGCGAACTGTCGACCACCTGTTCGGCTTCCACCCGCACGTTGTTAAGTAATACGGTGCCACTGGCGGTGGTGCGCTGACCAAAACCGGACCAGTCATCCACGACGCGCAAGCCTGGTGTACCGCGACGAACGAAGGCCATGACCTGTCTGCCTTCATCGTTGACGGCTTTTACCGCAATCCAGTGGGCGAACAGGGCGCCGGTGGAGTAAAACTTCTGACCGTTAATGGCGAAGTCGTCGCCATCGGCGATGATCCGGGCCTTAATGTCCAAGGTGTTTTTGCTGCCGCGTTCCGGGCCCGCATTGCCGATGCGCCAGCCTTGCAGCACGCTGGAGAACAGTTGTTCTTTTTGCGCCTGGGTGGCCGTGGCAGCGATCAGGCTGAGAATGCCAACCTGATTTTGCGGGATTTGCCCCAGCGCCGGATCGGCAGCCGAGATGATCGCGAACACTTCAGCCAGGGTCACAAATGACACCTGGGGGCCGCCAAATTCGCGGGCAATGGAAATACTGCCCAGGCCGCTGCGGGTGAAGGCTTCTATGAGCGACCACGGCAGCTTGCGTTGCTGGTCGCGTTTGCCCGCGTGTTCGCGTGCACTGGCTGCCAGTGTGTGTGCGGCTTCAAGGGCTTCGTTGTCGGTGCGCAGAACCTGCGCTGCCAGCAACAGAGGCGCGACATCCTGGTCGCTTTGCAGGTGTGCATTGGCCAAGCTGGACATTAGTTGCGCTCCTTGGCTGCACTCAATGCCCTGGCGTTATGCACAAGGGTGATTGTGTTACGGACCATACCTACCTCACGTTTCATGGGAGCGCCGCTCGTGCGGCGCGGATAAAAGCTGAGAGTCCGGTGGTCCGGTTCATATACCCTAATCGAGTATAAAAATTTTAAGAACTAACTTTTAGGAATATGAATAGACGATTCCCTGGCTCCCTGCTCCTGGTTACGCCAGTTGGAACGGGGCTCTGCGGCGTGCAGTACCTCCCTCGGGGCAGGGTTGAGATAGAGCTTGGGAGCACCTACCTTGAGCACTCGCGCCGGTGCCCAGCGCGAATTGTTGCCCACGCGGTCGATCACACAGTAGGTGACTTCCAGCTTGGCGTCTTCGCCAGCCTCCTGGATGATGTGGGGGGGCACGAACACGCTGACGGGTTTGTCGATATCCACTTTGCGCAGTTTGGGCAAATCCAGGCGTACATCCCCCCAGAGCAGGGTGATGGCGTCATTGTTGGCCATGTTGCGATAGGGTTCGATACTCACCGGGACACCGCGTTTCATCTGGCTTGGGTTAACCCCGTAGCGCTGGATGGGCTGCGGAATTACAAGCGGGGCCAGGCCCTGGTTTTCGTCGCCAATGGCTTCGCCGCCAGGGCAGTCAAGTTTGACCAATATTTTAAGTTGCGCAGAAAGAACCGGGCTGCTGCCGATATGCATCACCCGGTAGTAAAGGCGCGCCGTACCATTTTGAATAAAACTCTCTGGCACTCTTAACATGACAGGCTGGCCAATACCGGCTTTGAAAATCTGCCGCGAGGCGACATAGCAACCATCCCAGAACAACTCTACAAGGTCACCTTCTTCCATGTTCTTGTAAGGGTTTATTGTAATAAGCAAGTGCTCGGCCGCGCGCGCGCACACAGTATGCCTTGCGGAGTTTGAAAGTACGGGCGGAGGGAGTTTGTTGAAACATGAGGTAAAGGGCATATTTAAAGATTCCTTTCCAGTATGTAAGGGAACGGTACACGTCTGCGCAGACCGGCCCTCGCTTTCAGCACCGAGTACTGGCCGCACATGGTTAACGCGATAAATATTTGCTTTTTGACAAGTGGCTGGGCTCGATTATTTTTATTAGATAAGAGTCTGTGGGTATGAGTGTCAAGGGCGAACAGAAGTAATATAAATGTCTCTGAATTATTCAGAATGTTCCTACTGAAAGAGTACTTTAAAGTTGCATGACAAGTAGTTCTGGCGATGAGCGATGAGTCATCAGTCTAAGTTTACAGGCTGTTTAATAGTCCTCTCTCACCAGGCCTTTGCACGCGCCCAATCACTCGGGACCTCAGCCAGCATGATTTTTTTGCGTTTTTGCCATTTATTTCACACTCCGTCTGCATAATCGCCATGCACGAGGCAGCTGGTTAGCCCGCTTTGTGATATTTAGATCTGGCCCAACATTTCGGAAGCCCACTCAAATGGCAACAAACCCACAGTTGATACCGCCTGTTCCCCGGTCCTCACGTTTCAGCATGCGCTGGTATTCCTGGGTATTACTGGTGGGGGTATTGGTCTACGGGCTCGCGTGGATCATGCATTGGGATGACCGCGGTGCGTTGTGGGTACTGGAGCGGTTTGAGAGCCCGTCCGAGCAGAACGAAAGCATATGGCTACCTGACTACAGGGCGGTGATTGATGCCAAGGTGTTGCCGGGAATGGAAAAGGACGAGGCATCGGACCTGGCCTATAACCCGCTGACCAAAACACTGTTCTCGGTGATGGGTAAAAACCCTTTTCTCGTGGAACTGACTCTGGATGGCGACGTACTGCGCAAAATCCCGCTGGTGGGCTGGAGCAACCCGGAGGGCCTGACAGTCATGGAGAACGGCCTGCTGGCCATTGTCGATGAGCGTGAGCATATGCTGAGCATCATCAACATCGACGCGGACACCAAGTCCCTGAATATTGCCGACTTCCCCAAGTACGACCTGGGGCCTTCGAAAAACCAGAACAAGGCCTTCGAAGCCATTGCCTGGGACCCTCGCCGCCAACAACTGCTGCTGGGTGAAGAGCGTCCGCCGCAGTTGTTTGTATGGAAGAGCGACGGTAGCCAGGTGCTAACCGGCAGCAAGCAGAAAGTGCCAAGCGATGAGCTGGATCTACGTAACCTGTCGGCCCTGAGCATCGATCCGCGTACAGGCCATACACTCGTACTGTCGGCCGATTCGCATATGCTGCTGGAGCTCGATGAGCTGGGTGAGCAGGTCAGCTTCATCACCTTGCTCGGTGGCTTCAATGGCCTGAAGAACACCATTCCCCGGGCCGAAGGTGTCGCGATTGATGAACACGGCACGCTGTATATGGTGAGCGAACCGAACCTGTTTTATCGCTTCGAGAAGGTGGCCAAATAAATCCCGCGCTCGCGCAAGACATGTTGCCCGTTGAGGTTTAAGGTTCAATTCAGACAGCCGTGGTATTTCATTGGCCTGATCTGTTTAGAGTTCGACCCATGCGCCGTGTCAACCGCACTACCGTTTTTACTCTCTGTATAACGCTGGTGGCCTTGCTGGCCGCCGGCTTTGCCGCGCAACATTTTCGCCTGTTTGAACGGACCTGGTTCCAGATCAGCCAGATGTGGCACCCCGCCAATCCTGATGCAATCAACCTGGGAGACTACCGCGCCGTACTGCAGGGCAAGGTCATCGAAGGGCTTGAGGATGATGTCTCGGCACTGACCTTCGATCCATTGCGTAAAAGCCTGTTTACCGTGACCAACAAGAAAGCCGAGCTGATCGAGCTGTCCCTTGATGGCCGGGTCTTGCGCCGCATTGCACTGGTCGGGTTCGGCGATGCCGAGGCAGTCGAATTTATTGGCGAGAATACCTACGTCATTACCGATGAACGTCAACAGCGCCTGATCAAGGTCAAGGTCGACGACAATACCCGGGTTCTGGATGCCCGGGATGCCGAGCAATTGACGCTGGGGATCAATCAGTCGGGCAACAAGGGCTTTGAAGGTTTGGCCTATGACTCGGTGGGCAAGCGCCTGTTTGTAGCCAAGGAGCGCGACCCCATGCTGATTTATGAAGTGCGCGGCTTCCCTCAAGCCAACCCCCAGCAACCTTATGCCACCCATGTTGTGAGCAATCCGCGACGGGATGCACGGTTGTTTGTAAGGGATTTGTCGAGCTTGCAGTTTGACGAACGCACCGGGCATTTGCTGGCACTGTCAGATGAGTCGAAATTGCTACTTGAACTGGGCCTGGACGGGCAACCGATCAGCACACTGTCGCTGAAGAAGGGCAAGCACGGTCTGACCCGCTCAGTGCCACAGGCAGAAGGCGTCGCGATGGACGATGAAGGGACTGTCTATGTGGTGAGCGAGCCGAATCTGTTTTACGTGTTCAAAAAACCGGCTTTGTAGATGAGAAATGGCCGATCATTTTCTCTTGTGGGAGCGAGCCTGCTCGCGAAGTTCGTTCGCGAGCAGGCTCGCTCCCACAGTTGAAATTTTCCTGCTGGCGCAGTTACTTGCTCAGGGTTTTCACGCCCTCAGGCGTGCCCAGTAACAGCAGGTCGGCCGGGCGGGCGGCGAACAGACCGTTGGTCACAACACCGACGATGGCGTTGATCTGACGCTCCAGCTCAACCGGGTTGGTGATCTGCATGTTGAACACGTCAATGATGATATTGCCGTTGTCCGTAACCACACCTTCGCGGTACACCGGATCGCCGCCCAGTTTTACCAGCTCGCGAGCCACGTGGCTGCGGGCCATCGGGATAACTTCGACTGGCAGCGGGAATGCGCCCAGCACCGGAACCAGCTTGCTGGCATCGGCGATGCAGATAAAGGTCTTGGCCACGGCAGCGACGATTTTTTCGCGGGTCAGGGCTGCGCCACCGCCCTTGATCAGGTTGAGGTTTTCGTCACTTTCATCGGCGCCATCAACGTAGAACTCAAGATCACTGACCGTGTTCAGTTCGTACACCGGAATGCCGTGGCCCTTGAGACGCGCGGCGGTGGCTTCGGAGCTCGCAACCGCGCCGTCGAATGCGCCCTTGTGCTGGGCCAGGGCATCGATAAAGCAGTTGGCAGTGGAGCCGGTACCGACCCCGACGATGCTCTTGTCATCCAGTTTTGGAAGGATGAAGTCGACAGCAGCCTGGGCTACGGCCTGTTTGAGTTGATCCTGGGTCATGCGGGCTCCGGGGCGGGAAGGGGGAAAAAGAAAGGAGCTGAGTATAACCCAAGGCTTTAAAACCTTTGGATTCGTATGGTCGCCTGCGCAAACGCTGGGGTAGACTCCTTGGTCCCTGCCAACCCGCCCAGTGAAGCTTTCCGATGCTCGAACAGTACGTTAAGAAGATCCTCACCTCGCGCGTTTATGACGTTGCCGTAGAAACCCCACTGCAAGCTGCCAACCAGCTTACCCAGCGGTTGGGCAACCAGATTTTGCTCAAGCGCGAAGATTTGCAGCCGGTGTACTCGTTCAAGATTCGTGGCGCTTACAACAAACTGATTCACCTGACCGACGCCGAGCGCGCGTGCGGCGTGGTGACGGCGTCAGCGGGCAATCACGCCCAGGGCCTGGCCCTGGCGGCCAAGGTGCTGGGGGTCAAAGCGACCATCGTGATGCCCAAGACCACCCCCGAGATCAAGGTCGAAGGCGTGCGCTCCCGTGGTGGCATTGTGGTGCTGCATGGCGACACGTTCCCCGAGGCGCTGGCCTACTCGCTGCAACTGGTCGAGAAAGAAGGCTACGTCTACGTTCACCCCTACGATGACCCGCACACCATTGCCGGGCAGGGCACCGTGGCGATGGAAATTCTGCGCCAGCACCCGGCGCCGCTGGATGCGATCTTCGTACCGGTGGGCGGCGGCGGGCTGATTGCCGGTATTGCGGCGTATGTGAAGTACCTGCGCCCGGACATCAAGATCATTGGTGTCGAGCCCGATGACTCCAACTGCCTGCAAGCCGCGATGGCGGCGGGCGAGCGCGTGGTGCTGCCAACCGTGGGGATTTTCGCCGACGGCGTGGCCGTGGCGCAGATTGGCCAGCACACGTTCGATATCTGCAAGGACTATGTGGATGAAGTGATCACCGTCAGCACTGACGAGATCTGCGCAGCCATCAAGGATATCTTCGACGATACCCGCTCGATCACCGAACCTGCCGGTGCGCTGGGCGTGGCCGGAATCAAGAAGTACGTCGAGCAGCGCGGCGTGCGCGGCCAGACCCTGGTGGCAATCGACTCCGGTGCCAACGTCAACTTTGACCGACTGCGTCATGTGGCCGAGCGGGCCGAGCTGGGTGAAGGCCGTGAAGCCATCATTGCGGTGACCATTCCTGAGGTGCCGGGTAGCTTCAAGGCGTTCTGCCAGGCCGTGGGCAAGCGTCAGATCACCGAGTTCAACTACCGCTACCACACTGGCAGCGAAGCGCACATTTTCGTTGGCGTGCAGACCCACCCCGAGAACGATCCCCGCAGCGCGCTGCTGGCCAGTCTGACTGAGCAGGGCTTCCCGGTGGTCGACCTGACCGAGAACGAGCTGGCCAAGTTGCATATCCGTCATATGGTTGGCGGCCATGCTGCGAAGGTCAGCGATGAGTTGCTGTTCCGTTTCGAGTTCCCGGAGCGGCCGGGGGCGCTGTTCAACTTCCTCAACAAGCTGGGCGGGCGCTGGAACATCTCGATGTTCCATTACCGCAACCACGGCGCGGCGGATGGCCGGGTCATGGCCGGCCTGCAGGTACCGGCGGACGAGCGCCACCTGGTGCCGGCGGCGCTGGAAGAAATCGGCTACCCGTACTGGGATGAGAGCGATAACCCTGCCTACCAGCTGTTTCTTGGCTGATAGGCGCTACGCTGATTGAACGGCTCAAGGGATTAATCAAATGGAAACGTTCACAGCGTTAAAACTGCTGCATGGCGTGTCGACACTGCTGCTGTTTGTCAGCGCCATTGCCTTGCTGGTTGTGGTAATTCGCCGCTGGCGGGCAGGGGATAAAAACCTGTCAGGCGGAGTGGTGCAGCGGCCCTGGAGTTATGTTTGGGCGCTGATGGGCCTGTGTCTGCTGGCGTTGCCCGTCAGTGGCTGGTTTCTGGTGCATCTGGCCGGTTGGCCGTTGAGCCAGATATGGCTGCTGGCGGGCAGTTGTTTGTACCTGCTCGGCAGCCTGAGCTGGCTGTGGCTGGTGGTGCGCCTTAACCGTCTGCGCTTGGGGCGAATGGCCAGATACCCGTGGTTTACCCTGGTGCTGGCCATTTTTTGTGCAGTCTGCTTTATCGCCATCGCGGGATTGATGGGCGCCAAGCCGGTTTAAGCACACGTGCTTGTGTGGGAGCGGGCTTGCTCGCGATGGCATCACTGAGGTCTTGCAGAAAAACCGCGGCGATCTTATCGCGAGCAAGCCCGCTCCCACAGGTTGTGTGTCAGTCGCGCAGCGAGATGACTTCCCAGCCACGCTTGATGGCCTCCGCCCGCAAGTTCGGATCCGGGTCTACCGCCACCGGATGATCAACCTGCTCCAGCAGCGGCAAGTCGTTCATCGAGTCGCTGTAGAAGTAGCTGTCTTCCAGGCTGTAGCCGTTTTCTTCGATCCAGCGGTTCAGGCGTGTCACCTTGCCTTCACGGAAGCACGGTACGTCTGTGCTGCGACCGGTGTAACGGCCATCGATGATTTCGCATTCGGTGGCAATCAAATGTTCCACGCCGAGTTTTTCGGCAATGGGGGCCGTGATCACGCGGTTGGTGGCAGTGATGATCACCAGGGTGTCGCCGGCTTCACGGTGTTTGGCCAGCAGGGCATGGGCCTTGGGCAGCATCAGGCCATCAATGCAGTCGCGCATGAATTCGCGGTGCCATTGATCCAGTTGCGCCATGTCATGGCGGCCAAAGATTTCCATGCTGAAATTAAGGTAGGCGGCGTTGTCCAGCTTGCCGGCCAGGTAGTCCTGGTAGAACGCGTCGTTGCGCGCCTTGTAGGCGTCACCGTCGAGAATGCCCCGGCGGCACAGGTAATCGCCCCAGGCGTGATCGCTGTCACCGCCCAGAAGGGTGTTGTCCAAGTCGAATAAAGCCAGACGCATTGAGGTTACCCGTTGAGTTGCCTGAGAAATGGCCACAAGAATACGGTCTTTTAACAAGAGTGCACATAAGGCAGGAAGGCGCGTTGCTGCTTTCACAACCTTTGTGGAACAATGCGGCGACATGCGTTTGCGAGGTTGTTGCCGTGATCGACCCCGATGGTTTCCGCCCTAATGTCGGGATTATTCTGACAAATGACGCTGGTCAGGTACTTTGGGCTCGCCGTATCAATCAAGACGCCTGGCAGTTTCCACAGGGTGGCATCAACCCTGACGAAACGCCGGAAGACGCCTTGTACCGTGAGCTGAACGAAGAAGTTGGCCTTGAACGCGAAGATGTAGAAATACTCGCCTGCACGCGAGGCTGGTTGCGTTATCGTTTGCCGCAACGCCTGGTACGTACCCACAGCCAACCGCTGTGCATCGGCCAGAAGCAAAAGTGGTTTTTGCTGCGCCTGGTCTCCAACGAGCAACGGGTGCGGATGGATTTGACCGGTAAACCGGAGTTCGATGGCTGGCGTTGGGTCAGTTATTGGTACCCGTTGGGCCAGGTGGTGACATTCAAGCGCGAGGTCTACCGTCGCGCTCTCAAAGAGCTTGCCCCGCGCCTTTTAACGCGCGCCTGACACGGAGTTCGACCCCGAGCCATGCTCAATACGCTGCGCAAGATCGTCCAGGAAGTTAACTCCGCCAAGGATCTCAAGGCGGCGTTGGGGATTATTGTGTTGCGCGTCAAAGAGGCCATGAGCAGCCAGGTCTGCTCGGTCTATTTGCTTGATCCAGAGACCAACCGCTTTGTCCTGATGGCCACCGAGGGCTTGAACAAGCGCTCGATCGGCAAAGTCAGCATGGCGCCCAACGAAGGCCTTGTCGGCCTTGTGGGCACCCGTGAAGAGCCTCTGAACCTCGAAAACGCCGCCGATCACCCGCGCTATCGCTACTTTGCCGAAACCGGAGAGGAGCGCTATGCCTCCTTCCTGGGTGCGCCGATCATCCACCACCGGCGCGTGGTCGGGGTCCTGGTCATTCAGCAAAAGGAGCGCCGTCAGTTCGACGAAGGTGAAGAAGCCTTCCTGGTGACCATGAGCGCCCAGTTGGCCGGGGTTATTGCCCACGCCGAAGCCACGGGTTCGATTCGTGGCCTGGGCCGTCAGGGCAAGGGCATCCAGGAAGCCAAGTTCGTCGGCGTACCGGGTTCGCCGGGCGCTGCCGTGGGTACCGCCGTGGTGATGCTGCCACCCGCGGATCTGGATGTGGTGCCCGACAAGACCATCACCGATATCCCCGCCGAAATTGCGTTGTTCAAGACCGCCCTGGAAGGCGTGCGCAACGATATGCGCGCGGTGTCCAAGAAACTCGCCACCCAGTTGCGCCCCGAAGAACAGGCATTGTTCGACGTGTACCTGATGATGCTCGACGATGCGTCGCTGGGCAGCGAAGTCAAAAATGTCATCAAGACCGGTCAATGGGCCCAGGGCGCGCTGCGCCAGGTCGTGACCGATCACGTCAACCGTTTCGAACTGATGGACGACGACTACCTGCGTGAGCGGGCGTCGGATGTGCGTGACCTTGGCCGTCGTCTGCTGGCCTATTTGCAGCATGATCGCCAGCAAACCATGGTCTACCCGGACAACACCATTCTGGTCAGCGAAGAGCTGACGGCCACCATGCTCGGTGAAGTGCCCGAAGGCAAGCTGGCAGGCCTGGTGTCGGTACTGGGTTCGGGCAACTCCCACGTTGCCATCCTGGCCCGCGCCATGGGTATCCCGACGGCGATGGGCGTGGTCGACCTGCCGTACTCCAGGGTCGACGGCATCCAGATGATCGTCGACGGCTACCACGGCGAGGTCTATACCAACCCCAGCGAAGTGCTGCGCAAGCAATACGCCGAGGTGGTCGAGGAAGAGCGCCAGCTGTCCCTGGGGCTTGATGCCCTGCGCGAGCTACCCTGCATCACCCCTGACGGGCATCGCATGCCGCTGTGGGTCAATACCGGCCTGCTGGCCGATGTGGCGCGAGCACAACAGCGTGGCGCTGAAGGCGTAGGTCTGTACCGCACCGAAGTGCCGTTCATGATCAACCAGCGCTTTCCCAGCGAAAAGGAGCAGCTGGCGATTTATCGCGAGCAATTATCTGCCTTCCATCCGCAACCGGTGACCATGCGCAGCCTGGACATCGGCGGCGACAAGTCACTGTCTTACTTCCCGATCAAGGAAGAAAACCCGTTCCTGGGCTGGCGCGGGATTCGCGTGACCCTCGACCACCCTGAAATCTTTCTGGTGCAGGCCCGGGCCATGCTCAAGGCCAGTGAAGGCCTGAACAACCTGCGTATCTTGCTGCCGATGATCTCGGGCACCCACGAACTCGAAGAAGCCCTGCACCTGTTGCACCGCGCCTGGGGTGAAGTGCGCGACGAAGGCACCGACGTGCCGATGCCGCCTATTGGGGTGATGATCGAAATCCCGGCTGCGGTTTATCAGACCAAGGAGCTGGCCCGTCAGGTCGACTTTCTGTCGGTGGGTTCCAACGATTTGACCCAGTATCTGCTGGCTGTGGACCGCAACAACCCACGCGTGGCGGACTTGTACGACTATCTGCACCCGGCGGTGCTGCAGGCCCTGCAGTCGGTGGTGCGTGACGCCCATGCCGAAGGCAAGCCGGCGAGCATCTGTGGAGAAATGGCCGGTGACCCAGCGGCGGCGATCTTGTTGATGGCGATGGGCTTTGACAGCCTGTCGATGAACGCCACCAACTTGCCGAAAGTGAAATGGATGCTGCGTCAGGTCAGCCTGAGTCGCGCCAAGGAACTGCTGGCCGAAGTGATGACCATCGACAACCCGCAGGTCATTCGCAGCACCATTCAACTGGCGCTGAAAAACATGGGCCTGACCCGCATGATGAACCCGGCGGCGATCAAGCCTTACTGAAAAGCGCCCTCACCCCAACCCTCTCCCTCGGGGAGAGGGTTGGGGTGAGGGCTAGCGTCACACCGCCAGCCTTACCTCTCCCAACCGCCCCCCATGCGGCCCGAAGCTGTGTTCCACCATCACCCTTGACCCGTCTGCATTCACAATAAGCGCGGTACTGGCACGGGTGCCATAGCTGGGGCTGGTGATAAACACACTCGACAGCAGACTCTCCGTGGCCAGACCTACGCCTGTGTCCGGCAGTTCGCTGAACGGGGCCGTCTGCGGGTCCTTGAGCAACGCCAGCAGCGCTTGTGGCTGCGGGTTGTCCAGCACCTCGGCCAGCGCGGCCTTGGCTTTGAGCAGTTTGGGCCACGGCGTATCCAGCCCGCCGTTGGACAAACCATAAATCCCCGCGCTCAGCGGTTGCGGCGCCAGGTCCCCGGAATTGAAATGCCAGAGCTGATCTGCGGTGCCCAACAGCAGATTAAAACCGGCATAGTCGACAGAACGTCGGCCTACCTGGGTGAAATACTCGGCAATTGACTGGTGGCCGGTGAGAAAGTCTGCCACCAGCTCGCCCCGTGAGCGCCGTGAAGGCGGCTTGTGCGGTTCGCGGATATTGGTCAGGGCCGCAAAGCGTCCATCGGCGCCGATGCCCAGCCAGGTTCCTCCCGCTTCAAGGTCGCGCCCGGCATATACCTGTGGCGCATTGGCCCACTGCGCCAGGGGTTTGGCGGGGCGGGCATAGAATTCATCGCGGTTGGCCGCAACGACCAAAGGCTGTGCATGGCCGGGGCGCCAGGCGAAGACAATCAGACACATGGGCAGTCCTTAATGTTTTTTTAACCACACTACTTATAGATTGCTCGGGCGGCTCGCGCCATACCGTGCAGCGCAGTGGAGCCAAAGCCCTTGCTCCGTTACCATGCGGATCAAATTTGGGGGGGCGTCATGGAATTTCTGCTCTATCTGGTACTGGGAGGTTTTGCGGGGGTGCTGGCCGGGCTGTTCGGGGTCGGCGGCGGGTTGATCATCGTGCCGGTGCTGGTGTTCAGCTTCACCTTGCAGGGTTTTGACAGCGAGGTGCTGACCCATCTGGCCGTTGGCACGTCACTGGCCACGATCATTTTTACCTCGATCAACTCGATTCGCGAGCACCATCGAAAAGGCGCCGTGCGCTGGCCTCTGGTGCTCTGGATGACGCTGGGCATCCTGATCGGTGCGGGCATCGGTGCGTTGACCGCAGAAGCCATTGCCGGCCCCCACTTGCAGAAAATCATCGGTGTGTTCGCCGTGGTGATCGCCATTCAGATGGCCCTGGGCTTGCAACCCAAGGCCACTGGCACGGTACCTGGCAAGGTCGGGCTGACCCTGGCCGGTACGGTGATTGGCTGGGCTTCGGCGATTTTCGGCATCGGCGGCGGCTCGCTGACCGTGCCATTTCTGAGCTGGCGTAGCGTGCCGATGCAGCAGGCCGTGGCCACGTCGTCAGCCTGCGGGCTGCCGATTGCACTGGCAGGTGCAGCAAGTTTCATGATCATTGGCTGGCACAACCCCGACCTGCCCGCGCATAGTCTCGGTTTTGTCTACCTGCCCGCGCTGCTCGGGATCGCCCTGACCAGCATGTTTTTCGCCCGTTTCGGTGCGCGACTGGCCCACAAGCTCTCGCCACGCCTGCTGAAACGGCTGTTTGCCGCACTGTTGTTCTGTGTCGGCTTGAGTTTCCTGATCTAACAAGGAGTCGCAATGCTGCCTTACCCGCAGATTGATCCGGTGGCACTGGCCATCGGCCCGCTGAAAATCCATTGGTACGGCTTGATGTACCTGATCGGCATTGGCGCTGCCTGGCTGATCCTGTCACGCCGCCTCAACCGCTTCGACCCGACCTGGACCAAGGAGAAACTCTCCGACCTGGTGTTCTGGGTGGCCATGGGCGTGATTGTCGGCGGGCGCCTGGGCTATGTGCTGTTTTACGACCTGAGTGCCTATATCGCCAACCCGCTGCTGATTTTTGAAGTGTGGAAAGGCGGCATGGCGTTCCACGGCGGCCTGATCGGCGTGATGCTGGCGGTGTGGGGTTTTGGCAAGCGCAACGGCAAGTCATTCTTCCAGATCATGGACTTTATCGCCCCTGTAGTGCCCATTGGCCTGGGTGCAGGGCGCATCGGCAACTTTATCAACGCCGAACTGTGGGGCAAGGCCAGCGATGTGCCGTGGGCGATGATCTTCCCTACCGACCCACAACAACTGGCGCGTCATCCGTCGCAGCTTTACCAGTTCGCCCTCGAAGGTGTGGCACTCTTCCTGATTCTTTGGCTGTACTCGCGCAAACCCCGTCCAACCATGGCGGTTTCCGGGATGTTCGCCCTGTTCTACGGCATCTTCCGCTTTATCGTCGAATTCGTCCGTGTGCCGGATGCCCAATTGGGTTATCTCGCGTTCGGCTGGGTGACGATGGGGCAAATTCTCTGTATCCCGATGATCGCGGGCGGCCTGTTCCTGATCTGGTGGGCTTACCACCGCGATCCAGCGGCTCAAAAAGCTGCGTAATACATTCGGATGGCGGGGCTTATAGAGCCCCGCATTCAAACGGTAGGAAAACCATGAAGCAATATCTCGACCTCGTTGCCAACGTCATTAAAAACGGCACCCTGCAAGCCAACCGTACCGGCGTAAAAACCATCAGTCTGCCGGGCGCCATGCTGCGCTATGACCTCAAGGAAGGCTTCCCGGCCATCACCACCCGGCGCATGGCGTTCAAATCGGCTATTGGCGAGATGTGCGGTTTCTTGCGCCCGGTCAATAGCGCTGCAGACTTCCGCGCATTGGGCTGCAAGGTGTGGGACCAGAACGCCAACGAAAACGCCCAGTGGCTGGCCAACCCGTTCCGTCAGGGCGAAGACGACCTTGGCGAGATCTACGGTGTGCAATGGCGCAAATGGCCGGCCTACAAGCAAGTTGATCGCAGCAATGTGGCCGCTATCGAGTTGTGCCTGAGCCAGGGCTATCGTCAGATTGCCGAAGGCGAAGAAGACGGCCAGGCCTATGTGGTGCTGTACAAGGCCATCGACCAGGTACGCCAGTGCGTCGACACCATCATCAATGACCCGGGCAGCCGCCGTATCCTGTTCCACGGCTGGAACTGCGCCCAGCTCGACGAAATGGCCCTGCCACCGTGCCACCTGCTGTACCAGTTCCACCCGAATGTCGAGACCAGGGAGATTTCCCTGACCCTCTACATCCGCTCCAACGACCTGGGCCTGGGGACACCGTTCAACCTGACCGAAGGCGCTGCGCTGCTGAGCCTGATCGGCCGCCTGACCGGCTATACACCACGCTGGTTCACCTACTTTATCGGCGATGCCCACGTGTACGAAAACCACCTGGACATGCTTAACGAGCAGCTAACCCGCGAGCCGTTCCCGATGCCCAAACTGGTAATCTCGGACCGCGTACCGGAATTCGCCAAGACCGGCGTGTACCAGCCGGAGTGGCTGGGCATGATCGAGCCGGGCGACTTCAGCCTCGAAGGCTACCAGCACCACGCACCAATGACCGCGCCGATGGCGGTGTAATGCCAAAGCCTGTGGCCGTTGCCACAGGCTGTTTCAATTGCCAGGCCCGGACTAACGAACGCGGCTCTCGAAGCGGCTAACGCCCGTCAGCTCCAGCACCAGCTCATCGCCCACATTCAGTGGGCCGACGCCCACCGGTGTGCCAGTCATGATCACATCACCGGCTTGTAGCGAGAAGCACGCAGCCATGTGCTGGATCATCGGTACGATCGGGTTGAGCATCAGGGCGCTATTACCGTCCTGACGCACTTCGCCATTGATGGTCAAACGAATGCCGATATCGGCCAGGTCAGCAAAAGTGCTGCTCTGTACGAAAGGAGCCAGCACACAGGCGCCATCGAACGACTTGGCAATTTCCCACGGCAGGCCTTTGCCTTTGAGCTCGGCCTGTTTGTCGCGCAGGGTCAGGTCCAGGCCAGGGGCAAAACCGGAGATCGCATCCAGCACTTCTTCGGCGCTCGGGTTGTTCGACAGGGGCTTGCCGATCAGTACCGAAATTTCGGCTTCGTAATGCACCGAACCGCGCTCGGTGGGGATCGCAAAGCCGCCTTCCAGTGGCACGACACAACTGCCCGGTTTGATGAAGAGCAGGGGCTCGGTCGGGATCGGGTTGTCCAGCTCTTTGGCGTGCTCGGCATAGTTGCGGCCGATGCACACCACTTTACCGATGGGAAAGTGGATCCGGGTACCGTCGACATACTGGTGCTGATAGCTCATTGACCGACTCCGCTATTGAATACCGTTAACTTTAAACCGCAAAAATCTTGCCGGGGTTCATGATGCCTTTAGGGTCGAACACGGCCTTGAGCGCTTTCATGTACTCGATCTCAACCGGCGAACGGCTGTAGGTCAGATAGTCACGCTTGGTCATGCCCACGCCATGCTCGGCAGAGATCGAGCCGTTGTATTTCTCAACGGTTTCAAACACCCACTTGTTCACCGTCGCGCACTTGGCGAAGAACTCATCCTTGCTCAGGTTTTCGGGCTTGAGGATGTTTAGATGCAGGTTGCCGTCGCCAATGTGGCCGAACCAGACAATTTCGAAATCCGGGTAGTGTTCGCCGACGATCGCGTCAATTTCTTTCAAAAATGCCGGGACTTTCGACACGGTGACCGAAATGTCGTTTTTGTATGGCGTCCAGTGGGAAATGGTCTCCGAGATGTACTCGCGCAGTTTCCACAGGTTCTGCAGTTGGGTTTCGCTCTGGCTCATCACGCCATCAAGTACCCAGCCTTCTTCCATGCAGTGCTCGAAGGTTTCCAGGGCCGCATTGGCAACCTCTTCAGTGGTCGCCTCGAATTCCAGCAGCGCATAGAACGGACAGTCGGTTTCAAACGGGGAAGGCACGTCGCCACGCCCCATGACCTTGGCCAGCGCCTTGTCGGAGAAGAACTCGAAAGCCGTCAGATCGAGCTTGTTCTGGAAGGCGTGCAGTACCGGCATGATCGAATCGAAATCTGCCGTGCCCAACACCATCGCCGTCAGATTTTTCGGCGCACGGTCCAGGCGCATGGTGGCTTCCACCACAAAGCCCAGGGTGCCTTCGGCACCGATAAACAGCTGGCGCATGTCATAGCCGGTGGCGTTCTTGATCAGGTCCTTGTTGAGCTCCAGCACATCGCCCTTGCCGGTGACCACTTTCATGCCGGCCACCCAGTTACGGGTCATGCCGTAGCGAATCACCTTGATTCCGCCGGCATTGGTGCCGATATTGCCGCCAATCTGGCTGGAGCCAGCCGAAGCGAAGTCCACCGGGTAGTACAGACCGTTTTCTTCGGCCAGGTTCTGCAGATGCTCGGTGACCACCCCAGGCTGGCAGACCACGGTGCGGTCGGTCAGGTTGATGTCCAGCACCTGATTCATGTAGTCGAACGACACCACTACTTCGCCATTGGCGGCCACTGCAGCAGCGGACAGGCCGGTACGGCCACCCGACGGCACCAGTGCCACGTCATGGGCGTTGGCCCACAGCACGATGGCCTGCACCTGCTCGGTGGTTTTCGGAAACACAATGGCCAACGGGGCGGGAGCGAAATGCTTGGTCCAGTCCTTGCCGTAAGCATTAAGGGAGTCAGCGTCGGTCAAAACCTTGCCAGGCTCTACCAGGGTCTTCAGCTCATCAATCAAGGCAGGATGGGTCATCAACAGAACTCTCGAACAATTCATGGTCATCCTGAGAACGCTTCACGTCGCAGGAATGGGTGTTTAGCGGGGCGCTTATGCTAGCATACGACCCCCTCGCAGAATCGAGCCACAGGACGATTCTCGGGGCCGGTTTTCACGCCGGCCAGGTCAGCTCTCGCTGTCCATTCCCTGCCATTTTTTCTCTGGGACACAGGTTTACGCAGATGAGCAAGACTTCTCTCGATAAGAGCAAGATCAAGTTCCTTCTTTTGGAAGGCGTCCACCAATCCGCTGTTGAAGTGCTCAAATCCGCCGGGTACACCAGCATTGAGTACATCACCAGTTCCTTGCCTGAAGCCCAGCTGAAGGAAAAGATCGCTGATGCCCACTTTATCGGCATCCGTTCTCGTACCCAGCTGACCGAAGAAGTGTTCGATTGCGCCAAGAAACTGGTCGCTGTTGGTTGTTTCTGCATCGGCACCAACCAGGTCGACCTCAACGCTGCTCGCGAACGCGGTATCGCTGTTTTCAACGCCCCTTACTCCAACACCCGTTCGGTGGCCGAGTTGGTGCTGGCTGAAGCGATCCTGTTGTTGCGTGGCATCCCTGAGAAAAACGCTTCCTGCCACCGTGGCGGCTGGATCAAAAGCGCAGCCAACTCCTTCGAAATCCGCGGCAAAAAGCTGGGTATCGTGGGTTACGGCTCGATCGGTACCCAGCTGTCGGTTCTGGCTGAAGGCCTGGGCATGCAGGTGTTCTTCTACGACACCGTGACCAAGCTGCCATTGGGCAACGCCACCCAGGTCGGCAATCTGCACGAACTGTTGGGCATGTCCGACATCGTCACCTTGCACGTACCGGAAACCGCAGCCACCCAGTGGATGATCGGCGAGAAAGAAATCCGTGCCATTAAAAAGGGCGGCATTCTGATCAACGCCGCTCGCGGCACCGTGGTTGAGCTGGACGCCCTGGCTGACGCAATCAAGGACAAGCACCTGATCGGCGCCGCCATCGACGTGTTCCCGGTTGAGCCGCGCTCCAACGACGACGTGTTCGAAAGCCCGCTGCGTGGCCTGGACAACGTGATCCTGACCCCGCACATCGGCGGTTCTACCGCTGAAGCGCAAGCCAACATCGGTCTGGAAGTGGCAGAAAAACTGGTCAAGTACAGCGACAACGGTACCTCGGTATCGTCCGTGAACTTCCCGGAAGTGGCCCTGCCGGCCCACCCTGGCAAGCACCGCCTGCTGCACATCCACCAGAACATCCCGGGCGTGATGAGCGAGATCAACAAGATCTTCGCCGAAAACGGGATCAACATCTCCGGCCAATTCCTGCAAACCAACGAGAAAGTTGGCTATGTAGTGATCGACGTCGACGCCGAGTCTTCGGACCTGGCGCAAGAGAAGCTGCAGACCATCAACGGCACTATTCGCTGCCGCGTGTTGTTCTAAACGCCTCTCACTAAAAAGGGAGACCCTCGGGTCTCCCTTTTTTATGCGTCGAAAAAGCTTATTTCACATTAACCGTGATTTTTTCCGACACGATGCTTGGCTTGAACGGCACATGAACCTGGTTACCCAGCACCAGTTGCAGGGTGTGCTTGCCAGGTGGCAGGGTGACCTGGGTTTCGGTCTGGGCCTTGCCGAAATGGATATGGTTGGCATCGGCCGGGATCGGTGCGTTCTCGGCCGGCAACTGGTCGACATCGATCAGCAGGTGGTGATGGCCCGCATGCGGCGTGGCCTCGGTGATAGGCGCCAGAGGCATGCCTTCAATACCGAATTTAACGGTGAAAGTTTGATCAACCGTGGCACCGTCTTTAGGTTCGACGATAAACACTTTGGCGCCTTTTGGTGCAGGCTCCGATTCCAGGCCAGCCGCTGTGGCCATGACCGAAGCGCCCATCAATACAGAAGCCAGCGCAACACGAGACAGTAGAGCTTTCATTTTTTTCTCCGGTTTTTTGCAAAATTCTTCGGTGCCTGACAACTTAGAGCCAAACCGTTGTCCAACCCCGCAAGTGACCAACATAAAGCAAAGCGAACGTTAAATGCGATTCGCTTGCATCCCAACCAAAGGAGTGACCATGCGTTTATTGCCGGGCCTGATGCTTTTACTGCCACTGGCGAGCCCTTTTGCTCAGGCCGAACTGATCGACGACATCAATGACCGTGGTGAACTGCGCATAGCCCTGGAAGCCGACATGGCACCGTTCAGCTTCAAGCAGGACGGGCGTCTGACCGGCTTTGACGTTGAACTGGCCGAGTTGCTGGCTCAGGAACTGGAAGTACATTCCTCCATTCTGGTCACCGATAACGCTGACTTGCTGTCAGGGGTTGAGAGCGGCAAATACGATGTCGCGATCAATCATGTGGCTTTGACCCAGGAACTCCAGGATCGGTTCGATTTCAGCGAACCTTACAGCCATCTGCCAGCGCAGACGATTGCCCGGCAAGAGCAGCCGCGCTCACTCAACAGCCTTGCAATGTTTCAAGGCCAGACTTTAGGCGTAGCTCAGGGCAATGGGTTTGTCGAACGTGGGCCATTGGTCACGGTGGCGCAGAAAACGCCGGTCACAGATGAGGAAGTTGCCCTGGTAATCCCCTTCCAGAAAGGCAACCCGGCGTTCCAGGCCAGCCTGGACAAGGCCTTGCAGCGGATCAAGGCAGACGGGAGGCTGGAGGCGTTGTCGCAGAAGTGGTTCGGGATGTCTGCAAGACAGCCCTGAATACCCAATGTGGGAGCAGGCTTGCCCGCGATGGGAGCGACTCGGTAAGTCAGGCATACCGAGTTGTCTGCATCGCGAGCAAGCCCGCTCCCACCGAATACTCAGGGTTAACGAATCGCCTTCACATCCCCGGCCTTCACCTCAGCCGCCTGGTTGCCCCAACTGGTGCGGATGAAATTGACCACATCGGCCACTTCCTGATCCGACAAACGCCAGTCGAAAGCGGGCATGGTGAACGTTGATGGCGCTGTATGCGTTGCAGGCAACGTCCCCCCCTTAAGCACGATATGTATCAACGACGTCGGGTCGGCCGACTGCAATACCGGGTTGCCCGCCAGGGCAGGGAACACACGGGTATAGCCGTGACCGTCGGTACGATGGCAAGCCGCACAGTTGTCGATGTACACCGCAGCGCCACGCTTGCTGTCATCACCGTTCCACAGGGCATCCGCCACTGCCGGGTTGTACTGATGCGGTTTGTCAGCCGGATTCACCGCTGGCAACGACTTCAGGTAACGGGCAATGGCCGTCAGATCAGCGTCGGACATGTACTGCATGCTGTGTACGATCACATCGCTCATGCCGCCAAATACCGCACTGCGATCACTGCGACCGGTCTTGAGGAACTGCACCAGCTGGTCTTCGCTCCAGCTGCCCAGACCGTCCTTGTGATCACCGCGCAGGTTCTTCGCGATCCAGCCTTCCAGCGGTGCACTGCCTGACAGAAATGCCGGGCTATCACTGGCACTCAAGGCTTTTTCCTGCATGGTCAGGGCCCGTGGCGTATGGCATGCACCGCAGTGGCCCAAGCCTTCCACCAGATACGCCCCACGACTAACTACCGCGTCCTGCCCGGCTTGCGGCTTGAAATCTTCAACCGCAGGGGCAAACAGCCAGCGCCAGATCGCCAGCGGCCAGCGCATGCTCAACGGCCACGGGATATCGGCTTCCTGGTTCGCTTGCTCGACAGGTTTAACGCCCTTCATGAAGTAGGCATACAACGCCCGCATATCGGCCTCGTTGACCCGTGCATAGGACGGATACGGCATGGCCGGATACAAGGTGCTGCCGTTCTGAGCAACACCGTGACGCACGGCTTTGTCGAAATCTTCAAAGCTGTAAGTGCCAATGCCGTTTTTGTCTGGCGTGATGTTAGTCGAATAAATGGTGCCGATCGGCGTCTCCATCGCCAGGCCACCGGCGAACGGCTTGCCGCCCTTGGCCGTATGGCACGCCACGCAGTCACCGGCACGGGCGAGATATTCACCTTGTTTGATCAACGCCTGCGGGTCGCTTTCAGCGGCCACCGCCGAAAAGCTGGCGAGCAGGCTCAGGGTTGCGATAACAAGTGCTTTCATGGTCATCGCTCCTTATGCCTGAACCAGTGGGCCGGGGTTCTTCAGATACTGCTCGCGGATTGCCCGCGCCGACCAATAGGTCAATGCAGCCACCAGTCCCGTAGGGTTGTAGCCCAAACCTTGTGGGAAAGCCGATGCACCCGGCACAAACACATTGTGCACGTCCCAGCTTTGCAGGTAACGGTTCAGTGCACTGGTTTTCGGGTTGGTCCCCATGATCGCTCCACCGTTAAGGTGGGTGGTCTGGTACGACGACGTATTGAAGTGGTCACCCACTTGTTTGCCGATACGCGCAATGGCCTTGGGGTTCATCGCTTCGGCGATCTTGCCCATTTTTTCCATCATGAAACGGTTCATCTTGATGTCGTTTTCTTGCCAGTCGAACGTCATGCGTAGCAACGGCTGGCCGTAGGCATCGCGATACACCGGGTCCAGATCGAGGTAGTTGCCACGGTAGGACTGATGCGCACCGTGGGCGTCCATCGACACTTGGTGAGTGTAGTAATCGGCGGTTGCACGCTTCCACGCGCTGCCCCAGGCCGGCGTACCCGGCGGGTTGGACGTGCCTGCAATCGGCCGGCTACCGGCCTGGTTGACCCACATCGGCGAGCCACCGACAAAACCGTGCGGCCCGTGGTCGAAGTTGTCGGCGTTGAAATCATCAATTGCCACGCCATTGCCGCCTGCACCGATAAAGTTATTGGTGTGCACGTCTTTGTCGAAGTAGGCCTTGATGGTGCCCATGTTCTGGTAAGCAAAGTTTTTACCGACAACACCTTCGCCGGTTTTCGGGTCATACGGCTTGCCAATGCCCGACAACAACATCAGACGCACATTGTGGAACTGGAACGCGCCCAGGATCACCAGATCGGCCTGCTGCTCGATTTCTCGGCCCAGGGCATCGATATAGGTCACGCCGGTAGCCTTGGTTTTGCTGCTGTCCAGGTTGACCCGGATCACATGGGCATTCGGGCGCAGCTCGAAGTTCGGCAACGGCTTCAGGGCAGGAAGAATGTTTACGTTGGGCGATGCCTTGGAATACATGTAGCAGACATAACCGCTGCAAAAACCGCAGAAGTTGCACGGACCCATCTGCGCGCCATAGGGGTTGGTGTATGGCCCGGAGGTGTTTGCCGACGGCAGGTTATAAGGCTTGTAGCCAACCTCATTGGCCGCTTTCTGAAACAGCTGTGCGGAGTAGGTGTTCTTCTGCGACACCAACGGAAAGTGGTCCGAACGGTCCGGCGCATAAGGGTTGCCGCCCTTGCCTTCACCGACCCGTTGGCCATTGACGGTCCAGGCCTGACCCGACGTACCAAAAACCTTTTCGGCATAGTCGAAGAACGGCTCCAGCTCTTCGTAGCTGACGCCGAAGTCCTGGATGGTCATGTCCTTGGGGATAAAGTTCTTGCCGTAACGCTCTTCGTAATGGCTGCGCATGCGCAGTTCGATCGGGTCGACCCGAAAGTGCACCCCCGACCAGTGCAAGCCTGCACCGCCCACACCGTTACCCGGCAGGAAAGCACCCAACTGGCGGTTGGGCAGGGCCACGTCATTGACGCTATGGCGAATGGTGACGGTTTCTTTGGAGACGTCCTGGAACAGCTTTTTGCGCACGCTGTAGGTAAGTTCGTCGATGACCTGTGGATAGTTGCCGTCTGGATAGGTGTCCTGCATCGGACCGCGCTCCAGGGCCACAACATTCAGGCCGGCTTCGGTCAGCTCTTTGGCCATGATCGCGCCGGTCCAACCGAAACCAACGATTACTGCATCAACTTTTTTCATAACGGTCGACATGCTCAAGCCCTCTCGCCGCGAATGGAAACTGCCGGGAAGGGGTATTGCTCGTTGCGTTCTACCCAGTCCATGAAATCAGCGCGCGCGCCGGGGAAGCCGATCATGGTCCAGCCGATCATGCCTTTGTTGCCACCGTGAATAGGGTCGCAAAAGAAGCCTTCCTTGGTGTTTTGCAGCAAAAAGCTGAAAAACATCTTGGCCGGGACGCTATCGAATTTAGGCGTGCCGGCTTCCAGCTGTTTGAGCACTTCGTCTCGGGTAGCGCTGTCTAGCCCAGCAAATGTTGAGTTATAGGCTTTTTTGCAGAGCTCCTCCGTGGCAGCAATGCCCAGGCGATAGATCTGTTTTGGCACCAGTTTGCTCTGCCAGCCCATTTCCGGCGCAGCGTCGGCATTGAACGGCCCCTGCATAAACCACAGCGCGCCGCTGGCGTAAGGCGTGTTCATCTGACGGTCGATATATTCCGGAACGCCAGCTTCGAGCGCCCCCGGGCCTTGCTCGTCAGCCGGGATCAGACGCGCGACGGCGGCGTTAACGAACGCCCACTCTTCAGCCGTGAAGTACGTTGGTTCATAGGCCGGGCCTGATGCGGCAACGGGCGGCGCAGCGACCGGTGCGGCTTGAGCGTCTGGCGTAGCCATCAGAACGGAACCACCCAGGCCCGTGCTCGCAACAGTGACCACTGGAATCAGGGTCAGGGTTTTGCGCAAAAACTCACGCCGGGGGTTGTCTTGCTCAGACATGCGGGGCACCTCATCAGGCATTCACGGATTACAGCCGCTCATGGGCAGCTTTTCGTTTTGGCAGCGATACGGGTCGAAATCGACCTGAGAAAAAAAACGCAGGCAAAGTTTGGTTACAAATACTAACAGGCCAGGCGACCAGATGAATCGTTTCATGCGTAAATTTGCCGCACCAATAGCATCAGGCCATCACTGGCTGCGCCCTCACGCTTTTTTGACAAATGCCTGACACAGTTTTGATAAGTCATCCCTCAATCTAGCGTTTCAACTTCCAAATTCTTTGTTAATGGTCGAACTGATATGCCCAAAGCCCGGTTATTTCCTGCTCTGTGCCTGACCTTGCTGGCAGCGTTTTCTGTGCCTCAGGCCCTGGCCGACGAAACAGCCCAGGCCCGGCCTGTACAGTGGGCACAGCCCATTGCCACGCAATACAACCTCTATCAAATGTCCCCGACCCTGTACCGCAGCGCACTGCCTGACAGTGCCGCGCAGCCGCTGCTGGAAAAATTACAGATAACCACCGTCATCAACTTCTTGCCTGATGCCGACAGTTCCTGGCTCAAGACTCCAGGCGTCGCTCAAGTCCAACTGCCTTATCGCACCAACCATGTAGATGACACCGATGTGCTGGCCGCGCTGCGTGCCATCCAGACGGCACAAGCACAGGGCCCTGTATTGATGCACTGCAAGCACGGTTCGGACCGTACCGGGCTGATGGCGGCGATGTATCGCGTGGTCGTGCAGGACTGGAGCAAGGAAGACGCCCTGAAAGAAATGACCCAGGGCGGCTTTGGCGAAAACTCGCACCACAAAGATGGCGAGAGCTACATGATGAAGGCGGATATCCCACAGTTGCGCGCAGCCCTGAGCAGCGGCGCATGCAGTACCAGCCCTTTTGCTTCATGCGTGGTGAAGAACTGGCTCAAGTCCTGAAGATACCTACACGCTCGCGGGCGGCTGGCCCATAAACACCTCGAAAGACTCATGCAGCGGGCGTTCGATGCCCGGTGCATGGAAGGCTTCGCGATAGGCCAAGCCCGTTTGCGGGTTAAACACACCTTGCTGTTCAAACCTTGCAAAAACCTGCTCAGCCATCGCTTCGGCCCATTCATTGACGAAATAAGCGCCATCATGGCCCGAGACGATCGCATCGAAAGTGTTGGCAGATCGGTCGTTCTGCGCCAACGGTAACGGCTGGAGTTCATTGTGTGCACTGCGCCAGATCTCTTCCACGCTGCGGCCATCGCCCCAGGTGCGGTGCAGTTCAAAATCAAACAGCGCAAGCCCAAGCTCGCGGGCCGTTTCAAGCCAACGCTCGGCACTGCGCGCTTCAAGTACTTGGTCTATCTGCTCATAGGTCAGCTCACTGTCATGCTGGGCATGCCTGGCCAACCAGCGCAGACCGTCCCGTGACCAGCACCACTTTTCAGCGCATTTGCCTGAAAACCCGGACGCCTCAGCATTCAGTACATCCACGCGGGAAAATGCACCGTAGGGACTGCGGGTCAGCAGTTGCTTCATGCAACAACCCAACTCATGGAAAAGCAGGGTTAACTGCTGCGGCGTCAGCAGTGATGGGGAGCCAGGGGATTCGGGTGAGAAGTTGCCATAGAGAATGGCCACCGGGGTGGTCAGGCCCCCTTGCTGATTGATTCTGCGGTTACGTGCCGACTGCATCCAGCACATATTCGGCTTGGATTCACGAAGGTAAGGATCGAGATAAAGATGCCCCACCCGAACACCTGACTCGACCACCTCAAACAAACGAACGTCCGGGTGCCAGGTATCAAACGATACCTGTTCGACCAGATCGACCGCGAAGAGGCGCTTGACGAGTAACACGATGCCTTCAAAAACACGTGTGAACGCAAAATATGATTTCAATTGATCGCCCGCCAGCGGGCTTAGTTGCAGAGCGCGTTTTTGCGCCAGAAACAACAGATCCCATGGTTTGAGTCCGTCGTATTGCATGGCCGACGCCAGGGCATGCAGCTCTGCGGTTTGAGTTGAAAAAAATGCCGACTTGCGTTCAATTCGAGTGCGCAGAAAACTCAGCACCTCATCAACCGAGGTTGCCGTCTTGCCCTGCAGGCTCAGCTCGGCATGGCTGTCATACCCCAGCAGGCGCGCCTTCTGCTGACGCAGCCTGAGCAGATCATGGAGCACCGGGCCATTGCCATATTGCCCGCCTGCGGGGCCCTGCTCGGAAGCCCGCGTGTTGTAGGCCGTGAACAGCTCCTCGCGCAGCGCCCTGTTTTCGCATGAGCGCATGATCGCGGTGTAGGTAGCGCGCTCCTGAAGAGTTATCAGCCAGCCTTGCAGGTCGGCGTCCGTGGCAATGTCTGCCAACTGCCCCTTGAGTTCACTCGCAAGCCCCGCAAGCAAGGACTCATCGGTAACCAGCTTGCTCCAGGATTTTCTGGATTGTCGTGCGTTTTCGTAAAAAACCCATTCCTGTCGGGATATCTCGTGGTTGAGCTCGATGAGTTCGCCTCTGCCAGAGGCTGACAGCTCACTCCCAGCCAACCGGTAGTCGCGCAGTATCTTGCCCAATAGAGCCTGCTGCGAGCGATCAAATTGCATGGCTTCAGGGCTTTCTGCCAAAGCCTTGCAGGCCAGATAAAGCTCGCGATTTTGCAAGACTTGCGCCTTGTAATTGTAGGCAGCCAGAAAGCATTGGCCGATGTCTGTTTCCCATGACACTTCTCTTGGTACCTGCCCCAGTGTCGTGATGACGGCAATGGCTTCATCCAGCCGCGCCGTCAGGGCTTCCATCGGCAACACCAGGCCCGACCATGTGGGTTGGGACTGGGCACTGACGATTCGGCTGATTGACTGCAGGTTGTCGGCAACAATGTGTTCGATTGCCGGCTTGAGATGTTCTAGACGTACCTTGCTGTAAAGGGGCAGAAGGGTCGCGCTCAACAGCGGGTTGGTTGGCTCCATGGCAGCATTCCTTGAAAGTTCTGCTTCATTTCGGGCTGAGTATCGGTGGGTTCTCAGCCTATTGAGACAGGGATTTCAGGGGGGCTATCTATGTAGTGCAGCCTCAAAAAGCTCAGCGTTCTGCCCATTTATACAAGGCAGCCTTGCGCTGTTCGGGGGGCAATTTACCCAGATGTTCAACTTCGGCATAAAAACTCGGCCAGTCGCCGCCCACGTGCTTGAACAGGGCTGAGAAGGCAGGCACCCATTGATCGTAAAGACCGAAGGGCAACAATTTGGCGTTATTGAGAGGGCCATTGACCCACGCGTCATAGCGCGGATTTCCCGCCCATTGCTCATCCCGTAACTGACGATAATCACGGCGCATTCGTTCGAATGCAGCGGTTTTACGCTGCTGCATTTCGGCTGCAGGCAACGGCTGTGCATAAAGGGTCTTCAAGCGCTGGCGAGTGTCGAGCACCAGGGTGATAAATTGTTCACGTTGCTGCACATGGCTGCCGTCGGAGGGTGGCAAGCCTTGTTCGACGCGCCATTGGCGGGTGCCTTCCTGTTCCACGAAACTGGCAAAAGACTCATTGAATTCAGTGTCGTCCTTCACATAAAACTGCTGATGGGCCAGCTCGTGAAAGATCAGTGTGGCCAAGCGCTCATCACCCCAATTGAGCATGCCATTGAGGATCGGGTCATCAAACCATCCCAGGGTGGAATAGGCTTCAACGCCGCTGACAAACACGTCCATGCCCTGCTGGCGTTGCAGGGCCGCCTCGCCTCGCGCCGCTCCCTGGCTGTAATAACCCCGGTAGGCCACGCACCCGGCTATGGGAAAGCAATGGGTGACGGGGTCGAGGGAATACGCCGGGGTGGCAAAGACATTCCACACCACGTACTGCCGTTTCAGGTCGGCATACAGACGATAGCTCTGGTTGTCCGGCAGGTGTAAATGCTCGCTGGCGAAGGAGCGCGCAGCCTGGGCTTTTACCAATTGCTCACGCAACGCTGTCGGGCGCCGGGGATCAACAATCACCTTGCTCACGGGTTCACGGGCCTGCAATAAATTCCATTGGCCGGCGGCCAATTGCGAGTAGTAGCCCGCACTGGAGCAACCGCTGAGCAGAAGCGGCAAGGCAAGGCCCAACAAGCCGCGAACACGCGAGGTCATAAAGCGATCCAGTAGGCGAGTGATGTGACCATAATGCACGCTATGCTTGCGTAACACTTTTTTTGGACATCATCATGCGCACGCTATTGTGGTTGCTGGCTGCTTGTCTGCTCAGCGCCTGTACCAGCACGCCAATCCCCCCGGCTGATCCCGCCATGGCCTGGGTCGAGCTTGAAACCCAAACCGGCAAGCTGGTAATGGCCGAGCGTCTGGATAACAAGCGACAGGCCGATGGCCGCTATTTTCAAGTAACGCCAGGTAGCCACGAGTTGATGGTGCGCTTCGATTTCGAGGTGTTTGTCGGCGGCATGGGTATGTTCAGTGACCCACAGGAACGCCTGTGTTACGTCACCGTCGATTACGACAACTTCCAGCCCGGCCAGCGTTACCGGCTACAGGCCCGCTCACTGGGCTTCAACGCCTACGCCCGGCTGTACGACGCAACGGGCAAGGTGGTCGCCGAGGAGCTGCTGGTCAACTGCTTACCTTGAAGGCTGACGGTCGTTGTTCTGGTAGATGATTTTCTTGGTGCCGCTTTCACACGAACCAACCACCATGTTCTCGTCATGAACTTCTTCATTGCTCACGATTTCGAGGGTGTAGGACGACACATTGTTCGCCTGGATCTTGGCTTCGATTTCGGCTTTCAGTTCTTCGCACGGCTTGGGCGCCGCCAGAGCCGAGGTGGCCAAGGCGCAGCAAACTACAGCTAGAGCAAAACGTTTCATGGTGAGACTCCCTTGAGGCAGAACGCAAAGTCATGATCTGACGCGAGTAACGACCATTCGATCACATATCGCACAGCGCAGGACTGATCTGTCGCAGCCGGGTAGCGATTGTGCCCCGCTAGCGGTTAGCGGGGCACACAGGTGGTGTCAGCTCACCAGCGTAGCGTCGAGGGTGATTTTGGCGTTCAGTACCTTGGACACCGGGCAGCCCTCTTTGGCTTTGGTGGTCAGTTCGTCGAATTGCGCCTGGGTGGCGCCGGGCACCTTGGCTTTGAGCACCAGATGCACGGCCGTAATTGCAAAGCCGCCGTCCACTTGATCCAGGGTTACTTCAGCAGTGGTATCGATACTGTCGGCCTTGAGGCCGGCATCACCGAGAATCATCGACAAGGCCATCGAGAAACAGCCTGCATGGGCTGCGCCGATCAGCTCTTCGGGGTTGGTGCCCTTACCGCCTTCGAACCTCGCCTTGAAGCCATAAGGCGCTTCGCGCAGCACGCCGGTTTCTGTGGAGATGGAGCCAATGCCGGTTTTAAGGTCGCCTGCCCAATGAGCCGATGCTTTCTTTTTAATACTCATGCGTGCCTCCTGAAGAACGGCGCGAAGGTTTCACGCCTTGAATGAACTAGTGAGGGTAGTTCGCCCCACAAAGTTCACCCTGTCGGACCAATCTTCATTTTTAGTAGCTCAATTCCCAGTCGACCATTGAAACTCGGGTATATGCCCATATTGCTGTAAGTACTGGCAGGTTATGCGAGCACCCTGACCTGCATCCCACCTGGAGTAGCCGGCTGATGAAACGACTGTCTGACATCAAATTCTCGACCCTCGACCTGGTCCCTGTCCGCGAAAACGGCAGTGCAGCCCAGTCGTTGCGTAATTCGCTGGATCTGGCACAGCATGTGGAAAAATTCGGCTACAACCGTTTCTGGGTAGCGGAACACCACAACATGGATGGTATTGCCAGTTCGGCGACCTCGGTGTTGATCGGTTATCTCGCCGGCGGTACGTCAACCATCCGTGTCGGATCGGGCGGCGTGATGCTGCCCAACCATGCGCCGCTGGTTATCGCCGAGCAGTTCGGCACCCTCGAAAGCCTGTACCCGGGACGCATTGACCTGGGCCTTGGCCGCGCGCCCGGCTCGGATCAGATGACCGCCCGCGCCCTGCGTCGTGAGCGTTCGGGCAGTGCCGATGATTTCCCGCAGGATGTGGCCGAGCTGATGCGCTATCTGGGCCCACGTACTCCCGACCAACGGATCATCGCCATGCCGGGCACTGGCACCAATGTGCCGGTCTGGCTGCTGGGCTCCAGTCTGTTCAGTGCACAATTGGCCGGTGAACTGGGTTTGCCTTACGCCTTTGCATCACATTTCGCACCACGGTTGATGCATGAAGCGATTCGCGTTTATCGCAACCACTTCAAGCCTTCTGCCGTGCTGGACAAGCCCTACGTGATGCTGGGCGTGCCGCTGGTGGCTGCTGACACCGACGAGCAGGCCGAGTACCTGGCCACCTCGGTGTACCAGCGAATCCTGGCGCTGATGCGCGGGCAGAGTCTGGTGCAGCGCGCGCCGGTGGCGACGATGGACGGTTTGTGGCTGCCCCACGAAAAAGAGGCGGTGATGAGTTTCCTGGGCCTGGCGATGGTCGGCAGCCCGCAGAAGATCAAGGCCAAGCTGGACGTGCTGGTCGAGCAGACCCAGGCCGATGAGTTGATTTTTACCTGTGATCTGTACGAACACGCAGACCGCATTCACTCGTATGAATTGCTGTCGCAGGTGATGAAAGGGGCCTGACGCAAAGGGAAGTGTGGGAGCGGGCTTGCTCGCGATGGTATCGACGCGATTGATCTGAAACACCGCAGCGTGCGCATCGCGAGCAAGCCCGCTCCCACAAGATCTACTACTGCGCTGGACTTACCCGCGCTTGTAGACAATTTCTTTGGTGCCGGCTTCGCAAGAGCCCACTACCTTGCCGTCAGCGGCAGCACCTTTTTCCACAACCGTCAGCGAATAATGTCTGGCGCCGTTAGCTTCAATCTTCGCCGCGATTTCGCTTTTCAGTTCTTCGCACGGCTTGCCCGCCGCGAACGCCGTTCCTGCCAGACTCAGCAAACCTACAGCCAATAAAAGCTTTTTCATCGGTCACATTCCCCGGTCAAAACAAAAAGGGTGCAATGCGAACATGCCGCATTGCACCCAGACTGTGTAGCGGACTTTATGGCAAACGGCCAGTCCACGGGGCAAAACCTTGCCTCAAATCAACTGCTGGCAATCCTGAAGCCGATTTTGAGCGTTACCTGATAGTGCGCCACCTTGCCGTCCTTGATATGGCCGCGGGTGTCGATCACCTCGAACCATTCAAGGTGCTTGATGCTTTTGTTGGCTTCGGCCAGTGCATTACCGATGGCGTCTTCTATGCTGGTCGGGGACGAGCCTACCAATTCGACTTTCTTGTAGGTGTGATGGTCAGACATAACGTTCTCCTTTGTCGTAAATCAAAGCCTAGCAGCGAATGTGCTTAATACTTTGTAGGCAATCTAAAAGGAAAAGTTCAGGTTAACTGCACTTTCTCACGCCCCTGTAGTCCGACTTAACAAGCACCTCACTCATCAATGCAGGAGAGCCCTAATGGCTAGCAACTCTTTACGTAAAGCCTCATTGCAAAGCATGGAAGCAGAGATCGAGAGCCTGCTCAAGTCTCTTGAAAGCCTCAAGCACGACGCTTCGGACGAGTCCAAAAAGACCCTTGGCATCCTCAAGAACAACGCCGAGAACGCGCTGAAGCATTCACGTCATCTGCTCAGCGATGCGCTGGAAGAAGTGAAGGACAAAACCCGCGAAACCGCGATCGCTACCCGTGAATACGCCCAAGAGCATCCGTATGCCACCGCTGGCGTTGCCATCGGCGCACTGGGTCTGCTGGCAGCCTTCCTGTTGTGCAAGCGCGGCAATTAATCTGCGCTGCGCGCAAGCTCTGCCTTGAGCCATTGCGCAAGTTGCCTGGCGCGTCCGTCTGCGGCGCGCTTGGGCAACCATAACGTCAGTTGCCCCGGGGTTTCATTGAAGCCCCAGGGCGCAGCCAGCCGTCCTGCTTGCAGGTCCTGGGCCACCAGCGGCTCGGGAGCAATCGCTACACCCAGCCCCGCAACGGCGGCTTCCAGCAAGTAATACAAGTGTTCAAACCCCTGCCCGTATTTTAAATCCTTCGTCTCAATTGCGTTTTTTTGCGCCCAGCTCGGCCATGCCTGCGGCCGCGAAGTGGTGTGCAGCAACGGTTCGTCGAGCAAGGCGCTGGCCGGGGCATGGCGCAGTTGTTCGTACCGCGCATATCGGGGACTGACCACCGGGCCAATGCGCTCGCTGGCTAATTCGTAAACCTGCATGTCTGCTGGCCAGGGTGGCTCGGCAAACACCAGCAAAGCATCCAGCCCGGGGCGACGCGGGTCTAGATCGCCTTCACCGGCCGACAGGTGCAGGCGCAAGTCAGGCAAGTCGGCATTCAATCGGCCCAGGCGCGGAATAAACCAGCGCGCCAGCAAACTGCCTGAACAGCCGAGCACGAACGGAGCGTCAACCTGGCTTTGCGTGAGTTCAGCGCATACATTTCTCAAGCGCTCAAAGGCTTCGCTACTGGCATCCCGCAAGCGGATACCGGCTTCGGTCAGCTTTAGCCCGCGCCCTTCCTTGACGAACAGGCTCACCCCCAGGTGCTCTTCCAGCACTTTCAATTGCCGACTGACGGCACCGTGGGTGACGTGTAGCTGCTCAGCCGCCTGGCTGACGCTGCTCAGGCGGGCGGTGGCTTCAAAGGCACGCAGGGCATTAAGAGGGGGGAGATCGCGGCTCATGGTATCTGTGAGTTTTCCTGACAGGTTACGGCGATCTTATCGGTTTTCATCCCGGGCTGTCACGGGTACAGTCAGGCCCATAGACCTTCGCCATTTTTTATCTGGAGCGTCACATGACTCAATCCACTTTGCGTACCGGCCCTGATGCCAATGGCCTGTTTGGCTCATTTGGCGGCCGTTATGTGGCTGAAACCCTGATGCCGCTGATCCTTGACCTGGATCGCGAGTACGAGCTGGCGAAAAAAGACCCTGAGTTCATCAAGGAGCTGGCCTACTTCCAACGCGACTACGTGGGCCGCCCAAGCCCGCTGTACTTCGCCGAGCGGCTGACCGAGTTCTGTGGCGGCGCCAAGATCTACCTCAAGCGCGAAGAGCTGAACCACACCGGCGCCCACAAGATCAACAACTGCATCGGCCAGATCCTGCTGGCACGGCGCATGGGCAAAAAACGCATCATCGCCGAGACCGGCGCCGGCATGCACGGCGTGGCCACTGCCACCGTGGCTGCGCGCTTTGGCCTGCAGTGCGTGATCTACATGGGCACCACCGACATCGAGCGCCAGCAGGCCAACGTGTTCCGCATGAAGCTGCTGGGCGCCGAAGTGATCCCGGTGGTGGCCGGCACTGGCACCCTCAAAGATGCAATGAACGAAGCCTTGCGTGACTGGGTGACCAACGTTGACAGCACCTTTTACCTGATCGGCACCGTGGCTGGCCCGCATCCTTACCCGGCGATGGTGCGCGACTTCCAGGCCGTGATCGGCAAGGAAACCCGCGACCAGATGCAAGCACAGGAAGGCCGCCTGCCGGACAGCCTGGTGGCATGCATCGGCGGTGGCTCCAACGCCATGGGCCTGTTCCACCCGTTCCTGGATGACACCAGCGTTGAAATCATCGGCGTAGAAGCCGCCGGCTACGGTATCGAAACCGGCAAGCACGCGGCCAGCCTCAATGGCGGTGAGCCGGGCGTGTTGCACGGCAACCGCACCTTCCTGTTGCAGGACGACGATGGCCAGATCATCGACGCCCATTCGATTTCCGCAGGCCTGGACTACCCGGGCATCGGCCCTGAACACGCCTGGTTGCACGATATCGGTCGTGTCCAGTACACCTCGGTGACCGACGCTGAGGCGCTGGATGCCTTCCACAAATGCTGCCGCCTTGAAGGCATCATCCCGGCCCTGGAAAGCGCCCACGCGCTGGCCGAAGTGTTCAAGCGCGCACCGACCCTGCCGGCCGATCACCTGATGGTGGTCAACCTTTCGGGTCGCGGCGACAAAGACATGCAAACCGTGATGCACCACATGGAACAGTCTCAACAGGAGCAACACTGATGAGCCGCCTGCAAACGCGCTTTACCGCTCTCAAGGAACAAAACCGCGCGGCGCTGGTGACCTTTGTCACCGCCGGTGACCCGGATTACGACACCTCGCTGGCCATCCTCAAAGGCTTGCCGGCAGCAGGCGCCGATGTGATCGAACTGGGCATGCCCTTCACCGATCCGATGGCCGACGGCCCGGCGATCCAGCTGGCCAACATCCGTGCATTGGGCGCCAAGCAGAACCTGGCAAAAACCCTGCAGATGGTTCGTGAATTTCGTACCGGTAACAACGACACTCCGCTGGTGCTGATGGGCTATTTCAACCCGATCCACCACTATGGCGTGGCGCGTTTTATCGCCGAAGCCAAAGAGGCGGGCGTAGACGGCCTGATCGTGGTCGACATGCCACCCGAGCACAACAGCGAGCTGTGCGACCCGGCACAGGCTGCTGGCCTGGACTTTATCCGCCTGACCACGCCAACCACAGACGACGTGCGCCTGCCGACCGTATTGGCTGGCAGTTCGGGCTTTGTGTACTACGTTTCGGTGGCGGGCGTGACCGGTGCCGGTTCGGCCACCACGGAACAGGTGGGCGCGGCTATCGAGCGTCTGCGTCGGCATACTGATTTGCCGATCAGCGTGGGCTTTGGTATCCGTACCCCTGAACAGGCTGCGGCAATTGCCCGCCTGGCCGATGGCGTGGTGGTGGGCTCGGCCCTGATCGACAAGATCGAGAATGCAGCGACGCCTGAACAGGCGGTGGATGGTGTGCTGAGTTTGTGTGCTGCGCTGGCTGAAGGTGTACGTAGCGCCCGCTAGATCAAGAGCCCCTCTCCCGGAGGGAGAGGGGACTGATTGGGGGATGTCACCACACATCGGCTCCCTCTCCCCCCGGGAGAGGGCTGGGGTGAGGGCAAGAGGCTTACACAGTATTACTTCTGCGTCCCGTCATCATGCAGCAGGTTAGCCTGGGTCAGGTTGCTGCCTGCCGGTACGCTGCGGGTCAACCATACGTTGCCACCAATGGTCGAACCCTGACCAATGGTGATACGCCCCAAAATCGTCGCCCCCGCATAAATCACCACATCATCCTCAACGATCGGATGACGTGGATGGCCTTTTTGCAGCTGTCCCGACTCATCCGCCGGGAACCGCTTGGCACCCAACGTCACAGCCTGATAAATCCGCACACGCTCGCCAATAATCGCAGTTTCACCAATCACCACGCCCGTGCCGTGATCGATAAAGAAACTGCGGCCAATCTGCGCGCCGGGGTGAATGTCGATCCCCGTGGCCGAATGGGCGATTTCTGCGCTGATGCGCGCCAGCAACGGTAACCCGGCACGGTACAGGTGGTGCGCCAACCGGTGATGAATCACCGCCAGAATCCCCGGGTAGCACAGCAACACTTCATCGACGCTGCGCGCCGCCGGGTCGCCGTGATAGGCGGCCAGTACGTCTGTATCAAGAATGCTGCGCAAACCCGGCAATGCCAGGGCAAAGTCCTGAATCAGCAAGGTCGCCGTCGCATCCACTCCCTCATCCGGCAACCCGCCCTGACGCGCGACATAACGCAACTCCAGCCGGGCCTGGGTCAGCAACGCATTGAGGGCTACGTCCAGGGTGTGGCCCACGTAGAAATCTTCGCTCTCTTCACGCAGGTCCACCGGGCCTAAACGCATCGGAAACAAAGCACCGCAAAGAGCTTCAAGAATATCGGCCATTGCAGCACGCGACGGCAGCTCGCGACCGCCCTGTTCGCCACTGACGCGGCCGTTTTGCGTACGCCACTGGTTTCGCGCCGTGCGCAGTTGGCAGACGATGGCCTGCAATTGCCAAGGATTGGAACGATCACTCACGATGAATACTCCGCACGCTGGCGGCTGGATCAACCAGCCGCGAATAGGCAATGATTTTACGGTATCAAAACGTTTGCGACTCCGGCAATCAAGCCTTAACGCCGGCGCCAGAGGCGCCAACCCACCGCGGCGCTGATCAACAGTAGCAACCCGCCCAAAATGGCCATGCTCAAGCCGTGATAGCTGAATAGCGGCTTTTCGATGCGAATGTACCCGGGCTCGGCAAATAACTCGCGCAGTGCGGCATTTGCCTGCTCCAGGTTAATGGCCTGCAACTGCCGGGCAGGGTCGGCAAAACGGCCTTCATCGTAGTCTCCCAGCGAGGCCCAGTAGTAATCAGCCAGCGCACTGCTGCCTTGCACCGTCCACGCCTGACGGGAAATGGCCGTTTGCTTGAGTCGGGCAAACACCTGCGGATCCAGCCCGTCCTTGAGCAGCCGTGACGTGAGTTGCTGCATCACCTCACGGGCCCTGGGCACGTTCTCGCGTTCAAGATCCGCATTCAGACTCAGAAAACTCACGCCGCCAAACACCTCGCGCTCAGCCCAGGGGCCGTAAGACAAGCCGTGGTTGAGCCGCAGTTCGCTGTACAGCGCCCACTCCAGATAATCGCGCAGCAGGGTCCAGGTTTCATCGGATTGCCCTTCGATAACCGGTTCGGGCAGCAACCAGTGCAGGGTTGCCGTATCGCCGACCACACCGCGCACCAGCTCGCGCTCTGCGTCGGCCTTGGCATCGATGGCGGCCAGGGGACGGTGCTCGCTGGGGTCAACCGGCTCGAGGGCACCGTAGGCTCGCTCGAGATAAGCTGGCAAGAAACGGTCAAGGTCGCCGACGATAATCAGCGTCATGTTGTTGGGCGCGTACCACTTCTGGCGTACAGCCTCTAGTTGCTGGCGGGTAAGGTCATGCACTTCGGCCCGCTCGGCGCACTTCAGGCCCAATTCGACAGCCAGCTGGTTGCTGGCGCTGTGGCCTAGATCCTGACGGTCCAGCCAGCGCTGCAAGTGCGAATAATGGCCGCCGTCTTCGCGCTCGACCACCTGTTTGGCGTCGCTGATACGTTGTTCGGTCAGCTGGGTGCGGGTCAACAACCCCAGCAGCAGGTCGAGGATCTTGCGCTGATTTTTTGCCGGGGCCTCGATTACAAAGGTGGTATCGGCGCTGCTGGTAAAAGCGTTCCATTCGCCCCCCAGCGCTTGCATGCGCTCCTCCAGCCCCCCTTCACCGGTGTCGTCGATGCCGCTGAAGAGCAAATGTTCCAGCAGATGGGGCAATTGCTGATCGGCGCAGGAAAAGTCATCCATACCCACCCCCACCACCAGCCGAATAGCCACATGATCGCGATCGTTGTTGGGTTTGAGGATCAGTTGCAGACCATTGGGCAGTTGATAGCCCTCAACGCTGTAGCGATCCAGGGCAGAGCCTTGGGCAGCGCCAAGCAGCAAGCAGATAAACAGCAGGCAACGCATAAAAAATCCCTGAATTCTCGAATCCTTGAGCCCGTGCAGCTTAGTCGCTGCATAACGGCTGACAACAGCCCGACGTACAACGTTCAAGGCGAATGTTGCGTGTCGGCTGCGTCATCCAGCTCCAGGGCCCCGGTTTCAGAGGTCTCCAGCACCACGTAGGCGCTGCCGCAAAACAACGAGTTAAGGCGTTTCATGTCCGCGATCAGCTCCAGATGCATAGAACTGGTCTCGATACTTTGTGTGACTTTACGCTGCAAGCGACTTACGTGAGCGTGGGCCAAACGCCGCTCCTGGGCGCGAAAGCGGCGTTTTTCACGCAGCAATTGGCGGGCGTTCTGCGGGTCGGAATTGAGAAACACCGTCAGCCCAAGACGCAAATTATCGATCAACTGGGTTTGCAGGCCCACCAGCTCCTCCAGCCCTGTTTCTGAAAATGACCGGCGCTGGGAGGTTTTCTGCTGCTGGACTTTGCGCAGCATGCGTTCGATTACATCACTGGCAAGTTTGAGGTTGATCGCCAGTTCGATGATTTCAGCCCAGCGCCGACTGTCCTGCTCGCTTAAATCCTCCCGAGGCATTTGTGCCAGATAGAGTTTTACCGCGCTGTAGAGCACTTCGACTTCATCGCTCAACGTGCGCATTTCCGCGGTGATAGCCGTTTGCTTGCCGCGTAGAACGTCGAGCATATTGACCAACATGGTGTCGATCAGGTCGCCAATGCGCAGGGTTTCGCGCACCGCATTGGCTAGCGCCAGGCTCGGTGTATCGAGGGCGGCGGGGTCCAGGTGGCGCGGTTTGGCGACACCGTTGGTTTGCTCGCGCTCAGGCAGCAGCCAGGCGCAAATGCGCGCCATCAGGCCTACTGTCGGCAACATCAAGAAACAGCGGGCGGTGTTGTAGAGCAGATGGAAGCCGATCACCAACTCCTGGGCGCTATAGCTCAGGCTGTCCATCCAGGCCACCAGCGGGTCGAGCACGGGCATGATCAACAACAGGCCGATCAGCTTGTACAGCAGGCTGCCCAATGCCACCTGCCGGCCCGCTGCGTTCTGCATATTGGTACTGAGAAACGCCAGTATGCCGCTGCCGATATTGGCGCCAATCACCAGGCCGATGGCCACATGCAGGCTGATAACCCCCGCGCCCGCCAATGTGGCAGTCAGCAGCACGGCCGCCAGGCTTGAGTAAGACACCATGGCGAACAGGGCGCCAACCAGGGCATCGAGCAGAATATCGCCGGTCAACGAAGCAAAAATCACCTTCACGCCCTGAGCATGGGTGATGGGTGTGGCGGCTTCGACAATCAATTGCAACGCCAGGATGATCAAGCCCAGGCCAATGCCCACCCGCCCCAGTTGCCCGGCACGGGTTTGCTTGCGGGTCAAAAAGAAAATCACACCCAGAAAAATCAACAGCGGCGACAGCCACGACAGGTCGAAGGTCAGCACCCGCGCCATCAAGGCCGTACCGACATCGGCACCGAGCATGGTCGCCAGCGCGGGAGTGAGCGCCATCAGCCCCTGGCCGACAAAGGAAGTGACCAGCATGGCCGTGGCGTTGCTGCTCTGCACCATGGCGGTAACCACGATCCCCGCGACAAAGGCAAACATGCGCCTGGAGACGTTTTGCCCGATGACATGGCGCAGGTTGGTACCGTAGACCCGCAAGATGCCGGTACGGACGATATGCGTGCCCCAGATGAGCAAGGCCACGGCGGAAAGCAGATTGAGCAGGGTCAGCATGCTGGCTCCCTGTGGTAGATGTGTCTAAGGATCAGATAGCTGCGGGCCGTTCCTACAGATGTTTCTTAAGATGTAGTCGGCAATTGAGCAGAGCGCCAGCATCGCATAGCAGGGGCAGGGTTGAAAGATTAATACCTCGTAGATACTCTGTTGCAGGTCAAGCTTTCGATAGGTGTTTTTCATCGAAAAGCTTGGCCGTATCAAAAGGCTCACCG
>NZ_WIVQ01000219.1:0-1190 GCF_009600545.1 Pseudomonas sp. FSL R10-1339
GGAAATCCTGAAAAAGACTTCCTGATTTGGCAAAATCCCCGGACACCAATCGCCGAGCTTTTCAATGAAGCAAATGACCTTCGCCGATGCCGAGTACGCCGGTAAGCGCAAGCAGACCCGCAAGGAATTGTTCCTGATCGAGATGGATCGGGTCGTACCCTGGAAGGGTTTGATTGCCCTGATCGAACCTCATTACCCGAAGGGCGAAGGGGGCCGTCCGGCCTATCCTTTGATGGCGATGCTGCGGGTTCATCTCATGCAGAACTGGTTCGGTTACAGCGATCCTGCGATGGAAGAAGCGCTGTACGAGACGACGATCTTGCGCCAGTTTTCCGGTCTGAGCCTGGAGCGGATCCCAGATGAAACTACCATCCTCAACTTCCGTCGCCTGCTGGAAAAGCACGAGTTGGCCGCCGGTATTCTCGGCGTGATCAATGGCTATCTGGGCGACCGTGGCTTGTCGCTGCGACAAGGCACCATCGTCGATGCCACGCTGATTCATGCGCCCAGTTCGACCAAGAACAAGGACGGCAAACGCGACCCTGAGATGCATCAAACCAAGAAAGGTAACCAGTATTACTTCGGTGCCAAAGCTCACATTGGTGTCGACGATGAGTCAGGGCTGGTGCACAGCGTGGTGGTCACTGCGGCCAACGTCGCGGACATAACCCAAGTCGACAAACTGCTACACGGTGCTGAGAACGTGGTCTGCGCCGATGCAGGCTATACCGGTGTCGAGAAGCGCGAAGAGCATGCGGGACGCCACGTCATCTGGCAGATTGCAGCCCGGCGCAGTACCTACAAAAAACACGGTAAACGCAGCGCGCTGTACAAAGCGATGCGCAAGATCGAGAAAGCCAAGGCCCAGGTTCGCGCCAAGGTTGAGCATCCATTTCGAGTGATCAAGCGTCAGTTTGGTTATACGAAAGTGCGTTTCCGAGGCTTGGTGAAAAACACTGCTCAGATGGTGACGCTGTTCGCCCTGTCGAACCTTTGGATGGCGCGTCGATATTTGCTCTCCAGCGCAGGAGAGGTGCGTCCGTAATGAGGGAAATAGCTGCTGCGAGGAGCGTTCAGCGGAAAAAATGGATGGAATAGGCGGCAGACGTGATCGGTTTTGAACGGCTGCCGTTTTTTGAAAGCACCTATGGCTCAGCAGTCGAAAAATAGCGGCCTACTTCAGACCATCC
>NZ_WIVQ01000220.1:0-1180 GCF_009600545.1 Pseudomonas sp. FSL R10-1339
GAATTGTTAGATGCCAACCCGGTCAATGTGCGCTGACCTTGGATAGCAGGTTTAGAACGGCGACGCCACTGACAATAAGTCCCATGCCAATGAACGCCCAGAAGTCTAGTTTTTGGCCATGGAAAATCCAAGCAATAGCTGCCACAAGCACGATGCCAAGCCCAGCCCATACAGCGTAAGCAATACCGACCGGAATGGACTTGACCGCGAGAGACAAGAAATAGAACGCAAGCCCGTAGCCAGCCACAACTACAACGGAAGGAACTAACCTAGTGAATCCATGGCTAGACTTCAGTGCGGAAGTTGCGATGACCTCGCCAAAGATTGCAACAGCCAGAAATATCCAGTTCTTCACGCGCAATCTCCTCTACGGTATGAAGGAGAAATTGTAGTGGCTATGAGTTGCCAAAAACAGTCTTGCGGCTATCGATTTTCTGTGAGCATACGCAACGCCAAATCTGGCATCTAACGAGTGATTGGCGATCCAGACAACCCAGACCCAAACAGGCCATTTCTGCTGATGGGGCGTGCCGGGACGCTGGCAAGACACGGCTACCAAGACGCGGGCAGGCTGATTGGCAAGCGTTGCCTGATCTACTCGGGCGGGCGTTTCGATACCGTCGCCATCGAGCCGGAGCAGGGCGAAGAATGGCCATTGGTGATCTGGATGGAGTACAGCGGCATCCCGTTCCACTGACCAGCGCAGCGAATTACCACCAAGCCCGCCTAGTGCGGGCTTTTTGTATCGCGCTTTATCGGGGTTGCGTCGCGCCTGCATCGGGGTTGCGTCGCGCTTTATCGGGGTTGCGTCGCGCTTTATCGGGGTTGCGTCGCGCCCCCCCTTTGCAAGCCATTGATTTACAAAGGAAAAAAGGGTTGTTTTTCGCTTCTACCTTTCTTCTACCTTTTCTTCTACCAGGGCAGGGCTGTGGATAACCGGGTGAGCGAAGCGAAGCCGGAGGCAAAACAGCCATATCTAGCCCCCCAAAGGGGGGGGAACGGCCCCCATCTGACACACCGCCCCCAGCCCCTGCGGGGCAGTGGGGAAAGGGGGCAGCCCTACGGGCAGCCCAAAGACCGCGCCCCGATAGACCGCCTGCATTTTATCCGTTAGTCTGTGCCTATTGTATCCGCGCAAAGGATAGAAAAATATCACAGCAAAGGATTGTAATTTATCCGC
>NZ_WIVQ01000221.1:0-1166 GCF_009600545.1 Pseudomonas sp. FSL R10-1339
GGCCAGGCAGCCGGTCGCCGACCCCGACCACCCGCGCTGTCTGGGTGCCTTGCTGGCGCTGGCCTACCCCGATCGGGTCGCCCAACAGCGTAAACCCGGTGGGGCGGAATATCGTCTGGCCAATGGCCGTGCGGCGTTGTTCAGCGAAGTGGATGGCCTGATGAAACAGCCCTGGCTGGTCATCGCCGATTTGGGCAGCCGTCAGGGGCAACGTGAAGAACGCATTTATCTGGCGGCCGAGTTTGATCCTGCCTTGCTCGAGGGTGTCTTGAGCGAGCAGGTCAGCGTTGTTGATCAACTGGATTGGGATGAGCGCGAGGGCGTGCTGCGTGCCGAGCGCCAGCGCAAGGTCGGCGAGCTGGTCCTCAGTCGCGAGCCATTGACCGGGCTCGACGAAGCGGCCCGTACGCAAGCGCTGATCAATCTGGTGCGACGCAAGGGGCTGGAGCTGTTGCCGTGGACGCCCGAGCTGCGCCAGTGGCAGGCGCGGGTAGCGTTGTTGCGTCAACTGGACCTGCAGATCCAGGGGCACAGTGAATGGCCCGACGTCAGCGATGCCGCCTTGCTGGCCGGGCTTGAAGACTGGTTGGGGCCGTATCTGGGGCGTGTGTCGCGGCTCAGTCACTTTGCCAGCCTCGACCTGTCGAGCATTGTGCATAACATGCTCAAATGGCCGCTGCCCCAGCGCTTGGACGAACTGGCGCCCCACCATATCAAGGTGCCTTCAGGGTCTTCGGTGCGGCTGGACTACAGCGAACACCCGCCGATTCTGGCGGTGCGCCTGCAAGAGTTGTTTGGGCTGGCGGACACCCCGCGTATTGCGGGCGGGCGCCAGGTGGTCAAGTTGCACCTGCTTTCTCCGGCAAGGCGTCCGGTGCAAGTAACCCAGGATCTGGCCAACTTCTGGCGAAGTACCTATGCCGAAGTGAAAAAAGATTTGAAGGGGCGCTACCCCAAGCTATTCCATAAGTTGGACCCTTGGGTCGATTCGCTTAACAAGAAATGATTGACGCATTCAGGCTTCTGCTTCCACATAACGAGCAGCGTTGACTGCGACGCGTTCACTGTCCCTGGTTGCTTGAGCTCTGGATGTAGTGGTCAACTCATCCCGGACACGGTTTTGAGTTTTTCTTCCGTTTTCGCTGGGGCCAATCCATCGTTAAATT
>NZ_WIVQ01000222.1:0-1143 GCF_009600545.1 Pseudomonas sp. FSL R10-1339
CCGTCAGGTCAGGAAACGCTTCCAGGCGGGCGAGCTCTACATTGACGACAGCTTGCTGCACCGGCATTTGTCCGACGAGTTGGTTTCGATGGACGAGAAAGCCGCCGTGCTCGCGCAGATGGACATCCCCTTCCTGCGGCAGCCGGTCAGTGCCCAGCTCGATGCACTGGCGGCCGAGTTGCGTGCGCAATGGGTGGCGTTCAATCGCGAGCTGAAACAGGGCAAGCTGACGCACCTGGAATACGACAAGGACACGCAGAGACTGACCTGGCGCAAGCCCAAGGGGGAGAACCAGAAGGCGCGCGAGCAAGCTCTCTACGAGCAACTGCCATACTGCGATGTCGCCGACGTGTTTCGCTTCGTCAACGGCCAGTGCCAGTTCCTGTCGGCGCTGACACCATTGCAGCCACGCTATGCGAAGAAGGTAGCCGACGCCGACAGTCTGATGGCGGTGATCATTGCCCAAGCCATGAACCACGGCAACCAGGTTATGGCACGTACCAGCGACATCCCGTACCACGTCCTGGAGAGTACCTACCAGCAGTACCTGCGCCAGGCGACGCTACATGTGGCCAACGATTGCATCAGCAACGCCATCGCCGCACTGCCGATCTTCCCGCATTACTCGTTCGACCTCGATTCGTTGTACGGTGCCGTTGATGGGCAGAAATTCGGCGTCGAGCGACCAACTGTGAAGGCGCGCTACTCGCGCAAATATTTCGGCCGCGGCAAGGGCGTCGTCGCCTACACGCTGCTGTGCAATCACGTGCCGTTGAACGGCTACCTGATAGGCGCACACGAGTACGAGGCTCACCACGTGTTCGACATCTGGTACCGCAACACGTCGGACATCGTGCCGAGCGCGATCACCGGCGACATGCACAGCATCAACAAGGCCAACTTCGCCATCCTGCACTGGTTCGGACTTCGTTTCGAGCCGCGCTTCACCGACCTCGACGACCAGTTGCAGGAGCTGTATTGCGCCGATGATCTGGCATTGTACGAGAAATGCCTGATCCGGCCGGCTGGCCAGATCGACCGGCAACTCATCGTCGGTGAGAAGGCGAACATCGACCGAATCGTCGCCACACTGGGCCTGAACGAAATGCCGCGAGGTAGCCTGATGCACAAGCTTGGTAACTC
>NZ_WIVQ01000223.1:0-1123 GCF_009600545.1 Pseudomonas sp. FSL R10-1339
CGCGGTCAATAGCGCCAAATTCAGCGGGATTTTCAACTTACTGCGCGGTTGCGGCAAGTTGATCGGAGCTTCCCTAACAGTTGGGCCAGTTACAATTTCAACGCCAGCAAGCAAGGCAGCAGCGCTCATGACGTAGGCCTGAGCGGCACCGCACTGGCAGACAACAACCTGAGCTACAGTATTCAACAGCGGTACGCAAACCAAGGTGTCGGCAGTAGCGGTAATGCCAACGCAAACTACAAAGGCACTTATGGAGAAGCCAGGATTGGTTATAACTACGACACCCGATCACAGCAAGTCAATTACAACTTGCAAGGCGGTATTGTAGCCCACCCTTATGGTGTCACGCTTTCACAACAACATGGTGAAACCATGGCCTTGGTTCGGGCACCTGACGCAGCCGGTGCCAAAGTAAAGAATACTACCGGTGTAAAAACCGACTCGCGTGGTTATGCTGTCGTGCCCTATCTCAGTACATACCGAAAAAACCGGGTAGCGCTTGACACCGCAACACTCACTGACGACGTTGATATTGAGATCAATACCAAAACGGTGATTCCTACCAAAGGTGCGCTTGTATTGGCAGACTTTAAGACTCGTGTTGGCAAGCGTGTATTGATTTCTTTGAGTCACGGCGGCAAGCCCGTACCTTTTGGCGCTACCGCGACACTGCTGGAGAACTCAACTCATTCTAATAATGAGGGCGTTGTCGGCCTGGAGGGCGAGGTATACCTCAGCGGTGTGCCGCAGTCCGGAGCACTGCATGTAAAATGGGGGGATAAATCTGGCCAGCAATGCACGTCACACTTCATCTTGCCTGAGCTGCTTGTAGAGCAAAACGCCACCCCCGCCATCAGCTCCCTTTCAAGCATCTGTCAATAGGCGGAAAACCATGACTCTTGCCAAATATAAAGCCAGTGACCTTATCGTAAAACATAGAGGTCACGCTACTTTCGGATTGTTCATTCTTGCCTTTTCGAACATCGCCACAGCCAGTTGTTCTTTCTATAACGGGGCCACTTCAGAAATAAGAAAAGATATCAATTTTGAATCGCCCCTAGTTTCGTAGACATCTCCAAGCCTTAAAATGAGGCCCATTAGGAGGTGCCATGAGCAACCAGCG
>NZ_WIVQ01000225.1:0-1120 GCF_009600545.1 Pseudomonas sp. FSL R10-1339
GGAGCCGCTGAACAATTAACCCGTTCGTAGCGCCCCCCTCTTTCAAGCCGTATTTTTCAACCTACCGGCCTTATTCTGCATTTCCAGAGCCGATTTCTGCCCTCATTTTGCTGATTAGCGGGCCCAGCCCTGCCTTTCAGACGGATTTATCCCACCGCCCGTTGCAAATAGCGCTTGGCCAGCATCAGATTGGCCAACCCAAACAGACTGAACAACTGCGCCGTATTCTTTTCCAGCCCACGGTAGCGAGCCTTGCGATGATTGAAGCGCACCTTGATCACCTGGAAGGGATGCTCGACCTTGGCACGCAGTTGCGCCTTGGCGAATTCGATCTTGCGCTTGACCCGGTACAGCACGCTGCCTTTGCCGTGATGCTGGTAGCTGCTGGGCCGTGCGGCAATCGACCAGATAACGTCCCGTTCAGCATGCTCCGGTCGCTTGGCCGCACCGGTGTATCCAGCGTCACCCGAAACATAGGTTTCGGCGCCGTGCAGCAACTGGTCGACCTGGGTGACATCCGCCACGTTGGCGGCTGTCCCTACCAAGCTGTGCACCAACCCCGACGTGGCGTCGACACCAATGTGGGCTTTCATCCCGAAGTGCCATTGATTGCCTTTCTTGGCTTGATGCATTTCAGGATCACGCTTGCCCTCACGATTCTTGACCGAAGGCGGCGCGGCGATCAGGGTAGCGTCGACGATAGTGCCTTCTTTGAGCAGCAGTCCCCGGCTGGCCAGATGCTGGTTAATCGTTTCAAAGAGCACCCGCGTCAGTTGGTGCGTTTCCAGCAAGCGGCGAAATCGCAGCAAGGTGGTGGCATCCGGTGCCGACTCGCGGCCCAAGTCGATGCCCATAAAACCACGGATGGCCTGGCTGTCGTAGACGGCATCTTCGGTACCTTCATCGGAGAAACCGAAACACTGCTGCACGACATACATACGCAGCATGCGCGACAACCCAATCGCAGGGCGCCCGCGCTTGCCTGTGGTGTCGCTATAAAACGGAGCCACTTGCGCCTCCAGTTGTGCCCAGGGCACCAGCTGTTCAAGGTCAGCCAGGAAACGATCTCGGCGAGTCTGCTTTTTCTTGCCGGTGTATTCGAGTTCGGAGAAGGTCTTCT
>NZ_WIVQ01000226.1:0-1104 GCF_009600545.1 Pseudomonas sp. FSL R10-1339
GTGATGCCCCTGCCCTGGCCGCCACGGGCCTGGTGCCGGGCGTGCGCAACCTCAACGACCCGAATGCCCGGGGCAGGCTCTGGCTGCAGGGCCTGGGCAGCTATGGCCGGCTGGACGCAATCCACGGCAACAGCGACCTGACCCAACGTACCAAAGGCGGTGTACTGGGTGCCGACTGGGCGCTAACCCCGGACTGGCGCATGGGTGTACTGGGCGGCTACTCAAAAACCGACGTGGACAGCACCGGCATGGAGGGCAGGGTCAACAGCTGGCACGCGGGCGCCTATGCCATTCACCAGAGCGGTGCGCTGGCCCTGCGCCTGGGGGCAGCGTATAGCGGCCATAACGGCGACAGCAAACGCAACGTGATATTCAACGGCTTCAGCGATCAGCCCAAGGGGGACTACCACGCCAGCAGCCAGCAGGCTTTTGCCGAACTGGGCTACGCCCTGGGCAGCGGTCGTCTGAGTGCCGAGCCGTATGCCAACCTGGGTTATCAGCGTTATCAACGTGACAGCTACACCGAAAAAGGCGGTGCCGCGGCGTTGCAGGTTGACCGGCAAACCCAGGACAACTTCAGTAGCACCCTGGGTGTACGGCTGGCGCATCTGAACCAGCTCGAAAACGGCATGAGCATCACACCCCGCCTGAGCGCTGGCTGGAAACACCTCTATGGTGATGTCAGCAGCTCAACCACCCAGGCCTTTGTGCTGGGCGGATCGGCCTTTGATGTCGAGGGCAGTGCGCTGGATCGCAACTCGCTGGTGCTGGAGGCCGGGCTGGATCTTGGCGTCTCTGCCAGGCAGACCCTGGGGGTGGGCTATACCGGCGATATCGGCAGCAACAGCCGCAACCACGGGCTGATGGGGCAGTGGCAGATGAGGTTTTGATCAAGCGGTGCGTGGAATACTTGTAGCAGTTGCCGAGGAACGAAGGCTGCGTTCGAGGGCGAAGATCTCGTAAAACCTGAGCGTTCAATCTATCTGATGCAGCGAAGTGTCTGATTTCACGACGGCTTCGCCGCCGAACGCAGCCTTCGTTCCTCGGCAGCTGCTTGTATGTTTTCCCGGTGCCCAAGAAAATGCCGGGGCGTGTACAAAAAGC
>NZ_WIVQ01000227.1:0-1100 GCF_009600545.1 Pseudomonas sp. FSL R10-1339
CGACTGGAGTCGATCAGTGCGGCCACCTGCTCGGGATCGCCACGCAGCAGGGTTGACCCCCCCCGCTGGCCGTCCTGGCCCTGCAGGTACTGCGTCGGCCCCTTGCCACCGCCAGTGCCCCTAGCGTGGAACTTCACGATCACTTGTGCAGCGCTCGCAGTTCGGCCAACTCACGCTCAACCCCGGCCAGGGCGCCTATGACCTGGACGCGATCAACAGCCCCCCACTCGGCGGTGTTCACCTTGCGGGCGATCTGGTTGAGGTTGTTCCCGATACTCGCCAACTGGCGCAGCAACGCGGGATCAGCCGCCGGGGCCGCGCCGCGCAGATCACGGACTAGATCGGTCTGACCGGGGCTGAGGCAGCTCTCCCGCATCCAGCGGGCCAGCTCCGTCCTGGTGCTGTGCATCTGGAGGGTGGCCAGTTCCTCGGGGGACACCCGCACCTTGATGATCTTTTCGCGCTTTGGCTCGGTCATGGCTTGGCTCTTAGTAGAGGCCCGCGACGTTGCGGACTTTAGTCTGCGGCGGCGGGGGCCGGCTGGGGGGTTTCGGGGGGCGGCACGCCCCCTGAACCAGGTCACAGAGGAACCGACCAAGCGAAGCGCCGGGAGGGCCCTCTGTGTATACTGGCTTAGAATCAAAAGCCGTGCAAGTGTCAGAAGGTTACAGAGGCTCTAGATCAGAGGTTGGTTGAGTTGGTGGCTAACGCGCTTTGCTTGTTGGGCGTTCACCATCACAGCGCCCTTCGGTCACTGCACTGGCGACCACCTGGACTTGTGAAGATCGGGGGGGATTTACATCTGGAGGGGCACAACAAGAGCACCTGGCGGGCTATTATCTGATATGGCTATCTGAACACTAAATATAGAGGGTGGAATGGATCAGATTTACATTGTGAGTGGATGGCACGACCAAGAAGGGCAGTTCCAATCTAATGAGAAACGCCTCAACAAGATGCTCAAAGATGAGGGGTGGGTAGTCAAAACAGTCACGCCTTTCAGCTCATACGGGTACGGGTACGGGTCAGTTTCAGTTGCCAGCAGCCAGGTAGTTGGCCACAACCCAAACAAACCAAGTATTGAGTGCTCTGGCCACGAC
>NZ_WIVQ01000228.1:0-1047 GCF_009600545.1 Pseudomonas sp. FSL R10-1339
TCCCTACGGTCTGTCGTGGCCGCCCTACGGGACGCCCAAACCTTCCGGGGGAGCGCCCCGTCAGGCTTTCAGGGTTCTGACTCGCTGCGCGAGCCTCCACCCTCTTTCCTCCCCCGCCCCCTGGACGGGCTTGTCTCGAAAATTCACCCGCGTGCGCGCCCGGCAAAGCCGGACCACCCCGCTTTCTGAGACTTCGCGACGCATCGATGCGGGACTTCGTCCCTCCCTCTGCTGCTCTGGCTCGAAACCAGGGTGGTCCGGTTTCACCTGACGCGCACGCAAGCGGTGCGGCCTGATGCTTCGCACCCTGGTTTCGCCCTGGACGGGCTGCACCATGGCAGAACGGAAAAAATCGGCCTGGGGGCCATTTTTCCTCACCACCCTCGTGGGCTCGGGTGGCGTCTGTCTGGCTGTTCCCGTCGTCTTCGACGCCGGTTTATCAGAGCGGCTTGTGGCCGCTCTGGAGGCAGCTTTCAGCTGCCCAAAGCAGGCTGCGCTACCATGCGATTTTCGCCTGGGAGCAGCCCAATGCAGCGTCTAGCAAAACCCTCTGATTACGTTCTGCAGGACATCCTCGGCAGATCGCAGTACGTGCTGCCCTGGGAGGACAAGCTTTGTCCTGGGAATCCCACAGACGACCCTGATGCTGGTTCGATTGAGTACAACGAGCATGCCATTGAGAGGGCCCATAACGGCGGTATGGCCATCGCAACCGATCCGGTAGCCGACGCAGTGAATGCGGCACTAAAAACGCCTGGAGAGGCTTACAGGACCCTTTCGCGGGATCTGGCGGCCTCATACCTGGGTGATTATCAATTTCTTATGAGCGACCTAGAGCTCTGGGACGAAGAAACCAAAGCGATCCGCGTTCTCCTGGTCTTTTCCAACCAGGATCTACACAAGCTATCTGCGCGCCAGGTTATGGACCTTCGCGCTCGAGCTGCACAGGTCTGACGCGCTGCGCTTGTCTCCTCGATCAGTGCACGGGAACAAGTACCCGTGCCCCGATCGAGGCTCTTAATTGCCTATTTTTGATGATCCAAACAC